>JAOARK010000486.1 GCA_025210575.1 Schleiferiaceae bacterium | reverse complement strand
CCATTGAAATGTTATTGAATGTATTTGTATAGCTAGAGGGTAGGTTAGGGCTAAAATTAATCAGCTGATCTTGCAGCGTTTTAATCGGGACTGTGATCAACACTTTGTCTGCCTCAATGGTTTCATTCCCGGTTGTGATCAGTACCTTATCTCCCGAATAATCTATTTGGGTAACAGGGCTGTCAAGGCTTAAATGAGGGATTACTTTAGGGGCGATGTACTTTTCAAAAAAACCAAACCACGTTGAATCTTTGAACTTGTACTCTCCATAAAAATTGTTGGCCCAATTCTGCTTTTTGAGTTTTCCGTTGTTATAGGTGTAGATGGTTTGAGGAGTGTAATTCACAAAGTTGACCGTAGCATTCGCTTCAGGGTCACTTAGAATCTGTGCCAGTATAGTTGGCGAAGCATGAATCCATTCCGCGCCAAGATCAATGGGGAAATCAACAAAGTTATCCAGACGTTTCATTCGTCCTCCAAATTGCGCTGAGGCTTCCAAAACCTGAAATTCTACCCCGTGTCTTTCAAGAAGGTATCCAGCAGTTAAACCGGCAGAACCTGCGCCAATAACAACTACTTTGCCCTTGAAATTCACATTGAAATTGGGTGCTATTACTTCTGTCTTTTTACAAGACCATAAGAAAGAGGCAAAGGGAAGACTTACTCCAATAGCCAGACATTTCTTTACAAACTCATCTCTACGCATTTCCTAGTTTTTTAAAAACCATCTAAATCCAATTTCACTTCCAAAAAATCCTGAATCTTCTGAAGGACCTCCTATTTTTCTTCCCAGGTAGAATTTTAAAAAATAGGCGGTTTGTTTTTGAGTTTGCCAACCAAACTCATAATGCACAACAGGAAGAAAATAGTGATATGTTTCAGTAGAATGTTCCAATTCTCCCGTACCTAAATTGACACTGCCCTCAGTTTTAGTTAAAGAAAGTAGATAACCTAGACTAAAAGCAGGGATGTGATAAAACGCCTTCAACTTCTTTTTCATTTTGTAACCTGCCTCCGCACTGATTGAAAAATTGTGACTGTTGTTCGGTCTTGTAAAATAGGAGAGTTGTGGGCTTACTACCCAATGTCGTTGCTTAATGATGCTGTCGGTCTTCTTTTGCTCCCAATACTTAATAGGGATGGACATTCCTGTTTTTACTCCAGGTTGTGTGAAGTAAGGCAAGTAAAAGCCAATATTTACCGCTTTGTTTTCCATTTGAGCAAGTGCTCTTTGAAAGGAGCCCAATGCCAGCAAAACAAAAATGATCGTTAAAATACGTTTCGACATAGGTTCTAAAAATAGAGAAACCTTAAATGAGTCCATAAAAAAAGAGGGCCTAAGCCCTCTTTTTTTAGTAGTAGTTTCTATGTTTTATAATCTCAATTCACCTTCTATTTGCTCATCAGATTTTACAGCAAAAACCAATTCACAAAAAAGAGGATCTTGATCATTTATTTTTAGCACACCATTTGAAACACCTCTTGTTTCATCTGCATCTAAAATTTGTCCTTCGTAAACAGCTGAAGTTACATTTTCAAAGCCGGTAATGGCTGCAATTGAAGCCGCGTTTAAGGTGATGTAAATATTTCTGAATGGCACATTGTCACGCTTCAACATAACACCACTTTCTATCATTGTAGGTACAGTTTGTCCTCCTCCAGTAACAGAAAGTGTTCCGTTAAATGAAACTTCAAAAGCAATTCCTCCTGCATCCTGATTTACAGCAGCAGGTGTTTTGTGTGTTTCAGTGGCATGACCATGTGCATCACTTGAAGATAATAACGGAGCGATTACCAAGCCAACTAAACAAGTCAACTTAATCAAAATGTTCATAGAAGGACCTGAAGTATCTTTAAATGGATCACCAACAGTATCTCCTGTTACAGCTGCTTTATGAGCGTCAGAACCTTTAAAGGTCATTTCGCCATCAATCATCACACCCGCTTCAAAAGACTTTTTAGCATTATCCCAAGCGCCACCTGCATTGTTTTGGAAGATAGCCCACATTACACCCGATACGGTAACACCAGCCATGTAACCACCTAGTACTTCAGCAGCCAACATAGTGTCACCAGTAAAAATTTGTGTTGCAAAAGCAATTAACAATGGTGTTACAATAGTCAATAGACCAGGTAACATCATTTCTTTAAGCGATGCATTAGTCGAGATCTCAACACATTTATCATATTCTGGCTCAGCTTTACCTTCCATAATTCCAGGAATGTCTTTAAACTGACGTCTTACTTCTTTTACCATCGCCATTGCTGCTTTTCCTACAGAGCTCATCGCCAATGCAGAGAAAACAACAGGAATCATGGCTCCAACAAAAAGGGCAGCCAATACAGGGGCTTTAAAGATGTTAATACCATCAATACCTGTAAACGTAACATAAGCCGCGAATAGAGCCAGGGCAGTCAATGCTGCAGAAGCAATGGCAAAACCTTTACCAATGGCTGCGGTTGTGTTACCTACTGAATCTAAAATATCTGTACGTTCACGCACCTCTTTTGGCAATTCACTCATTTCAGCAATTCCTCCAGCGTTATCCGCGATAGGACCAAAGGCATCAATAGCCAATTGCATAGCTGTAGTAGCCATCATAGCAGATGCAGCAATTGCCACACCATAGAATCCTGCAAAAGAATATGCTCCCCAAATAGCAGCTGCAAAAAGAAGAACAGGAGCAAAAGTTGACATCATCCCTTGAGAAAGACCTGCAATAATGTTTGTTGCAGCACCCGTAGATGAATTTTGAATAATAGTCATCACAGGCTTCTTACCCATTCCAGTATAATGTTCTGTGAAGTAGCTGATCAAACCACCAACGGCTAGTCCGATTAAAACCGCAAAGAATACATCCATAGATGTAACTGTTCTCATTCCTTCACCGAAATATGACATGCTCATTTCTGCCGGAAGCATCCATTGAATAATGGCTAGTGAAGCAATACCTGTCAAAATGATAGAACCCCAGTTTCCTCTGTTCAATGCTGCTTGAACTTGCGCCTCTTTAGCACTATTGTCTTTAATCTTGATTACCCAAGATCCTACAATAGAAAAGATAATTCCAATACCTGCAATTAAAACGGGTAATAATACTGGTCCCATTCCGCCAAAGGCATCATTCATAGGTTGACCATTATTAATATCGTTGATCAAATAGTTTCCAAGAACCATGGCGGCAAGCATGGTGGCGACATAAGAACCGAAAAGATCGGCACCCATACCTGCAACGTCTCCCACGTTATCACCTACGTTATCTGCAATAGTTGCAGGGTTACGAGGATCATCTTCAGGAATACCTGCTTCTACTTTCCCTACAAGGTCAGCACCAACATCTGCAGCTTTGGTATAAATACCTCCACCCACACGAGCAAAAAGTGCAATAGATTCAGCACCTAAAGAAAAACCTGCTAGGGTTTCTAATACGATGGTCATTTCTAAATAGAAAGATTGTTCGCCTACAATGAAAAAGCCCACGAGCATTGCGAAGATGGCACTCAAGCCAAATACGGCCAATCCTGCAACTCCTAATCCCATTACAGTACCTCCTCTAAAAGAAACTTGAAGAGCTTTAGGTAAACTTGATCGAGCAGCTTGTGTAGTTCTTACGTTGGCATCTGTTGCAATGCGCATTCCTATGTTTCCAGCAATAGCTGAGAATACCGCACCAATTACGAAAGCAATTACGATAAACCAATGCGTAGTTTCTACAAACATTGAAACCACACCCAGTAAAATACCGGCAATCACTACGAAAACAGCAAGCATTTTATACTCGGCAGACAAAAAGGCCATTGCCCCTTCTTTAATATAGCCTGCCAGCTTCTTCATTTTGTCTTCTCCTGCATCTTGCTTATTTACCCATGCTTTTAGATAAAACATGTAAGCCAATCCAATTACCCCAAACACGGGTAACACATAGATCAAGTTCTCCATTTAGAAATTAATTATTAGTTAGATTAATCATTAAAAAACCCCTGTTTTTTCAAACAAGGGTCAGCAAATATAACCGATTAGCCTAATTAACAAAGAGTTATTTAAATTTTGGATTCCTTGATAAAGACCGAACAAAAAAGGAGTCATCTCTAAAATTCGTTCGTTTGTGTCTGTTCATCAAAATTTAATCTTTTGTAATCTAAGATTGACGGTAGGCCATGTGCTTATAGCATTCTCTTTCTTAAATGGTAATTGGGGCATTTATATCCATTAGAATTGTTTCTGTTTAAAAAGGAGAAACACCTTATTAAAACCCTAAATACAACATTATGCTACATTCCAATCTTTGTTCTATTACTAATGCATAATTCTATAGATAAACACATTTTGATTTGTTTTAATCGTAACCAATACAATTTGATTGGTGGAGCGAACATGAATCGTTTTTAATTCATTATCCGTAAGGTAAACTTGTTGATCAAGCATTGTCCTTCCAGCCATGTCTGTCACATTTATCTCTGCCGAACCACTAAAATTTGAACTTTTTATTGTTAGCTGATCATCTTTGATAAATGCAACTATTGAAGAATTCGCTTGAGCTACCAATCCCTTAAAGTCTGTGGGGTTATTACTATAATAAAGAATAAATCGAGGAGATGTTGAATTTGATTTATGAGCAAATGCAAGTGTTTCACCAT
>JAOARK010000485.1 GCA_025210575.1 Schleiferiaceae bacterium | reverse complement strand
GCACCCATAAAATCCATTAATCGAGCAGTAGACTGTTCTTCTCCATTCAAAAGCATTCTGCGCTCTATCGTACTCATGAGATTTTCTAAAATGGTAATACCCATTCTGGCCGATACGCCACTTTTTTCGTCAATGTATTCACTACTGCGGGCCTCAACACCAATTTGCTCAATCAACATGCTGGCAATGGCGGGGCTTTCAATATTGTTGGCCTGATGGTCTTCGAGTTTTGCTTCTTGAAAAGTGATTTTACTTGCCGTTTCTAAATCTTCTGGATAATGAGTCAATATTTGACTTCCGATGCGGTCCTTCAAAGGCGTGATAATAGACCCTCTATTGGTATAATCCTCAGGATTGGCCGTAAAGACAAACTGCATATCTAAGTCTAAACGCAACTTAAACCCTCTGATCTGAATGTCCCCTTCTTGAAGGATGTTGAAGAGTGCCACTTGAATTCTCGGTTGAAGATCAGGCAATTCATTGATGACAAATAAACATCGATTTGCTCTCGGTATCATCCCAAAGTGTATTACACGATCATCTGCATAAGACAAGCGTAGATTGGCCGCTTTAATTGGGTCAATGTCACCAATAAGATCCGCAATAGTTACATCCGGTGTTGCTAATTTTTCAAAGTAGCGTTCATCTCTGTGTACCCAACTAATTGGGGCATCCAGTCCCTTTTCAGCGATCAGTTCTATCGCATACCTAGAAATGGGGTGTAAAGGATCATCGTGAATTTCAGAACCTTGAACAATAGGCATCCATTCATCTAAAAGATTGACCAAAAGGCGAGCTATTTTCGTTTTTGCCTGGCCTCTAAGTCCTAATAAAATGATGTTGTGCTTTGAAAGAATAGCTGTTTCCAATTGGGGAATCACTGTATTTTCATAACCCCAAATACCCTCAAAGGGATTTTGCTTTGCCTTGATTTTCTCGATGAGATTATTGCGCAATTCTGATTTTAGAGATTGACTTTTGTAGCCGCTCTCTTTCAGCTCTTTTAATGTTTTTATAGCGGGTGCTTTCATAGTCGCTTTTTTCTGTTTTTGTTGTAATCCTGAAATATCAATTCACCTAATCCCTTTAAACCGGTATAAAAAGCTTTTCCTTGATTGGCCTGAGTAAACTCATCTACAAACTGCTGTAAATAGGGGTCACTGGCAATCATAAAGGTGGTGATTGGAATTTTTAATCTTCGGGCCGTTGCAGCACGCTGATAGCATTTTCCTACGATGTAAGGGTCTAAACCAAAACTGTTTTTATAAAAAGATCCATCTCTTTCGCGCAAGCAGCTGGGTTTACCATCCGTGATCATAAAAATCTGTTTGTTGGCATTTTTCTTTCGCCTTAAAATATCTAGGGCAAGGTCTAAACCTGCTACCGTGTTAGTATGGTATGGGCCTACTTTTAAATAAGGTAAGTCTTTTATGGCTATAGGTGCGGCATCATCACCAAAAGTGAGAATGTCTAAAGTATCTTTTGGGTATCGTGTTGTAATCAATTCGCTTAAAGCCATGGCCACTTTCTTGGCAGGTGTAATGCGGTCTTCACCATACAAGATCATGGAGTGGGAAATGTCGATCATTAACACGGTAGACATTTGCGCCTTGTAATCTTGATCTTCAACTACTAAATCGTTTTCATTTAATTGATTGAAGTTGCCTATGCCGTGGTTAACCTGTGCATTTTTGAAAGATTCAGTAATTGAAATTCGCTCTGGTTTGTCACCAAATTGAAAGGGTCTAAATTCACCATTGGTTTCATCTCCACTTCCTGTGTAGGGTGTTTTGTGATTACCCTTCCCTGATTTCTTCAGCTTCCCAAAGATTTGGTCTAAAGCCGCTTGGCGAATGGCTTGCTCTGCCTTAGCGGTTAAGCTTAACCTGCCTTCACCATCAGGGTTTTCTACTTCTTCCCTTACATATCCTTTTTTCTTAAGGTCTTCTATAAAATCATCTAACGTATACTCATAATTAGTCAAGTTATATTCGTCATCTAACTTTTTCATCCAATCTAAGGCTTCATCAACATCTCCAGAGGTATGCGTTAGCAATTCCTTAAAGAGATTGAAGAGTTTGTCAAAGAGTTGCTCTGGCGCACCCGTGTAATTTGAAAATTGGAAACCGATCATTTAGAAATTTCTGTTGATTTTTTAGTTTTATCCACAAGCGTTGATTTCAAAAATATGCCAATAATTCAAAGTAATTACCATCCTAAAGGATGGTTGAAGTTTGGTCATTTGCAAACCATATATCCTTCTTTTTTCAGAAAAGTTGACTTTGGTTTTGACGAACGTCAGCGCATAACCTTAGACGATGGTGACTTTTTAGATATTGATTGGAAAAAGCAAGGCAGTAATCGTCTTGTTGTACTCTGCCATGGCCTAGAAGGAAGTTCTGAATCAAGCTATATTTTGGGTATGTCAAAGACTTTCTTTGACCAAGGGTTTAATGTTGCTGCATTGAACTATAGAAGCTGTAGTGGCGAAATGAATTTATCTATGCGGTTTTATCACCACGGGGCAACGGATGATCTTCATGAGGTAATGGAATTAAGTAAAGGGTACGAGGAAGTTCATTTAGTTGGCTTTAGTTTAGGAGGAAACCTTGTATTAAAATACTGCGGTGAGTTCACCTTTGAGAAGCCCAAGAATCTAAAATCTGTTGTAGCATTTTCAGTTCCACTGGATCTCGAGGATTGTGTTCGAGAAATACACAAATTCAAGAATCAGATCTATGTGCAGAACTTTCTCATTACCTTAAAGAGAAAAGTGAAGGCAAAGAACAAAGCTATCCCAGAGTTAAATACCCAACCCTTAAAAAAGATTAAAAGTCTTTTAGATTTTGATCAACATTATACAGCTCCTATTCATGGATTTAATGATGCTTGGGAGTATTATCAAAAAT
>JAOARK010000484.1 GCA_025210575.1 Schleiferiaceae bacterium | reverse complement strand
TAAAACTAATATTTATATATAATTTATTTCTTGGTTTTCTTTAGTATTGCGCACTAACCAATAGCTATAATGAAGAAAATAAAATTCACCCTCTGCTTTTCCCTATTATCCCTAATCGTCTTAAGCCAAAGCAAACCCGCTATTAGTGTAATGGTGAACACAGGTCTTGGTAATCCTTATATGCGTCCAGTTGTTTTTTTTGATGTCAATGCGCATGAACTTGTAGATTCACTAGATGTTATTAGTGATTCAACAGGCAAGCACGAGGTATACATTCCAAGCTCAACGGTTCCATTCGAATCAACGTCATTCAATTGGATTGATACCGATAACTTTTTTCAAAATACTCAAAATCAAACCGTTTATCAGTCTCGAGATTACCTGATTGTAGGCGATAATGTGATAAGTAGTTTCCACTCTAACGGCACAAGCGGTGCTCATTTGGATTCAAACATTGCTAAAGGATATTACAGGTTTCCCAATCAAAATCAATGGTATCCGATTAGTACCACTAGCCAAACCATGGTTCCTATAAGTTTGAGAAACGATTCAATTTACATCCGAATTGAAGCCATAGATACTGCTGCAGTAGTTTCAGGAATCAATATTCAAGAATTCGATGAAGTTGAAAATTTTAGACTGTTACCAAACCCAGCGCAAAATTCTATTCGTATTTCTCAAACCTATTCAGGAGTTCAACAAGTACTACTCTATAATCTGAAAGGCGAACTTCTGATTAAAAGCGAAAGTTCTGAACTAGATATTTCGCACTTAAAGCCTACCACCTATATCCTTCAAGTCATATTTGAAGATGGTACAGGATCTGCTCGAAAATTTGAAAAAGTTGAATAAAAAAAAGGCTGCATTATGCAGCCTTTTTGTTTTTTAGCAAGTCTTTTTCAATTACATCCTTTAAAACATGTTTTGGTAAAGCCCCTGCATTCATCATTGGTTGTTTCCCTTTAGGGATGAACAACATAGAAGGAATACTTCGGATCTGAAAAACCGCAGATAACTCTTGTTCCACTTCGGTATCTACTTTATAGATATCGATCTTGCCGTCATATTCTTTTGCCAGTTCATCTAAAATTGGAGCTACCATTTTACATGGTCCACACCAGTCTGCATAGAAATCAATTATGGCGGGTTTGTCACCTTCAAATTTCCATTCTTGTTGTTTTGTGTAATCAAAGACCAATTCCTTGAATTGCTCTGTGGTTATATTTTGTGCTTTCATCTCTGTTTCTTTTTTTGGCAAACCTACTTGCCATTTTCATCACTTTAAGTGACGCGCATCACTCAACTACTTACATTTGTGAAAAACCGTTTCTATGCAGTACCGAAGATTAACCAAAGAAGAGTTTGAAAATATGAGTGAGGACTTCGCCATATTTCTTGCAAGCAATAGCATTGACAAAAAAGAGTGGGATGAATTGAAAGAAAGTGACCCCGATAAAGTGGATGGTATGCTGGACATCTTCTCGGACATGGTTTTTGAAAAAGCCTTGACCAGTTGCAGATATTTAGAGCGTATTTCTGAAACGGAGATTCACACTTACTTTTTTACGGACTCTTCCGCTCACATGGTCACCATAAAGATTAAAGAAGGGTATACAGGCGATTTTATTCATGACAAGCTCAGTACCATTTTTATGCAACTATTAGAAGAAAAAGGTCTAGAAGTATATCAAGGTACCAAGGAGTATACAAAGAAACGCGAACATGAAATGTTCGATATAATGCAACAAGGAGCGCAATTCAGCAAAGGAGAATTGTATAGATCCTTGTTAACTCTCTTGTAGCTAATTTGTTTGAAACATGTTGAAGTAGAGAAGAGACACGAGTGTTATAATCTCAAGTCTCTCATCTAAATTCTTGTGACTTATTAAAGCTTATAGCTGATCGCATTGATATTCATTCCTGCTCCAACAGAAGCAAAAAGCACTTCATCATTTTCTTGAATGTTATGTGGTTGAAGTTCCCCTTTCAAAACTAAATCGTATAGCGTTGGAACCGTAGCCACACTACTGTTACCCAATTTATCGATGGTCATGGGCATAATGTTCTCAGGTACTTCTTTTATCTTGTACAAACGGTAAAAACGTTTCAAGATGGCTTCATCCATTTTATGGTTGGCCTGATGAATAAAGATCTTTTTTAAATGGCTGATGTCGATATTCCCTTCATCTAAACATGATTTCATGGCCTTTGGTACTTCATTCAAAGCGAACTCATAGATCTTGCGACCTTTCATTTTAATGTAACGAATACGACTGTCAGATCCTGGGAAGTTAGACTTGCCCAGATAAAGGTAGCTTGCTTCCTCAAACGTATAAGAAAGAGTGGCATGTGAGATAATACCTCGCTTTTGTGTTTCTTCTTTTAATTCTAAGATGGACGCACCTGCCCCATCAGCAAAGATCATTGAATCACGATCGTGAGGATCAAGGACTCTAGACAGTGTCTCTGCACCTATGACTAAACATTTCTTAGCTAATCCAGCCTTGATAAAAGTATGCGCTTGTATTGTCGCTTCAATCCACCCTGGGCAGCCAAACATAATGTCATAGGCAACACAACGTGGGTTTTTAATTTTTAGGTTTTGTTTGATACGTGAAGCCAAAGAAGGGACCATATCTGATTGTATAGTATGCTTCACTACATCTCCAAAATTTTGGGCCACGATAATGTAATCCAACTCCTCTGGGTCAATACCCGCATCGGCAATAGCTTTTTCTGCGGCAAATGTTCCAATGGTGCTACAGGTCATGTCCTCAGAGGCATATCTACGCTCCTCTATGTCTGTGATGCTATTGAATTTAGAGATGATCTTTTCTCCTGGTTCGTCAATTAGATCTCCGGCCGCGGTGTAAAAAGTATTGTGTATAAAGTGTTGGTTAGGGCGTACTTCTTTTGGGATGTAACATCCCGTTCCTGTAATTACTGAATTTTTTACCATGACTGGATTTCTCTGAATTATGAAAAGGCATTAACTGTTTAGTTCAGTTGTTATTGCCCCATCAATGCAATTAAATGTTACTTATTCTCTTTGTAGGAGGCAAGGTACTCCTCCCATGGTGTGGTTTTATAATGCTCACCTTGAACATAGGCAAGAATCGGATGAAAGTTGTCAGCACTTTGATACCCTGGAACAACCGTGATTTTCTCGAAATTCCCAGATAAAAACACAGTAGCAGGGTAGGAGAGTCTCCCTTCTAACAAGGCTGCTGCCAATTCATGATAACCTCTTCTTCCACTAGGTACAAACTTGAATGTATGATCTAGGATATGCAATGAATCTTTTTGTTCTGCATCAAATTTTACAGCGTAAAAGTTCTCGTTGATGTAATTATAGATGTTGGCTTTTTCATAGGTGTCTTTGTCCATTTTTTTGCACCAGCCACACCAATCGGTGTAAACATCTACAATAATAGGTTTAGGATCTGTTTTCGTTTTTGCATAAGCCTCTTCAATAGAAATCCAGTTGACATGTTGAGCCAATCCAGCCAAAGAAAATAGCAATACAAAAAGTGTGATGATCTGTTTCATGTTTCAAAAATAAAAAAGCGGAGCGTAAAGACGCTCCGCTTTAGCATATCTTACTTTATTCAATTAGCGAATACCGTGCATCATTTTCAATAATGTCTTAGACAAGAAGAATAAAATGATAGACGCTCCACCCGCCATGAATACGAAAATCATAAAGAAGTCGTAAAGTGTTTCAATCTGGAATCCTAGCAAACTAGGTGTTGGTTTTGACGGATCTGGGTAAAAACTACTCAGTACTCCAGCAAACTTGTTTGCGTTGGCCATAGCCAAGAACCAAACTCCCATTAATAAAGAGGTGAACTTTACTGGAGAAAGTTTTACCACCATAGATAATCCGATAGGAGATAAAGCCAATTCACCAATAGTGTGTAACCAATACAATCCTACTAGCCACATCATACTTACTTTAACGTTAGGGTCTACATCTTTAACACCAAATGCAATTACCAAATAGCCAATAGCTAATAAGAATAGACCTATTGCTTGCTTATAAGGTGAAGCAGGTTCCATTTTCTTATCACCAAGTTTAGTCCATAACCAAGCCATGATTGGAGCAAAGATTACGATGAACAACGCGTTAAATGACTGGAAGAAAGATGCTGGCATTTCCCAGCCCATAATGTTTCTATTGGTTTGCTCTTCAGCAAAGAATGTAAGAGAAACACCGGCCTGCTCAAAAGCTGACCAGAAGAAGATCACGAATAAAGCACAGATGTAAATTACCCCAATACGCTGTTTTTCAATCTTTGTTAATTCTTTATCGCGAATAATACTCAGCATAGCCACAATTGTGATACTCAACATGGTTGAGGCGATACCATCTAATTCAGCAAATTTCCAAAGACCAAGACCTAAACCTGTACCTAATACAATATATCCAATGATTTCGGCAAAATTCACTGGCTTCTTTTCTTCTTCGTCTTTTACATCATTTTTTGCAGGAGGCATTCCTACAGGAGCACCTTCAGAAGTAACAATGTATTTGTTCTTTAATAACTCAAAGATGATTGTAGACAATACCATACCTAATGCAGCTGCTAGGAATCCCCATTTAAAATCAGCTGGATCTCCAGTATCTCCGAATCCACCGGCAACCAATGGAGCGATAAATGCACCTAGGTTAATCCCCATATAGAAAATGGTCATTGCTGAATCTAGTCGATTATCTCCTTCTGGATATAACTGACCCACCATTGTGGAGATATTTGGCTTGAAGAAACCGTTACCAAAAATTAAGAAACCTAAACCACCATAAAATAATAAGTGACCTGTAGAAAACCCTTCAGCACCAGCAATTTGCTCATATAACAATGCTGAACCAAAAAGCATGAACTGACCGATAGCCATCATAATACCACCCCAGAAAATAGATTTTCTATTTCCCCAGTATCTATCTGCAACGTATCCACCAATTAATGGAGTGAGGTAAACTAATCCTGTGTAATTACCATAAATGGTTGAAGCGAGTGCTTTGTCAAATAATAAGGCTTTGATCATGAATAGCGCAAAAATTCCGCGCATACCGTAGTAGCTAAAACGCTCCCACATTTCGGTAACAAAAAGAACATAGAGTCCCTTAGGATGACTTTTAGACATGTAGTTTCTAAATTATATGTTAGAGATTTAAAATAAAGTTCGCCAAAATAGAAAAATCTAGTTTACAGATTTTCCAAAATGAAATCAGTCATTTTATTGTACAAATGCACTCTGGTATTTCCACCAAAAATGCCATGATTCTTGTCTGGATAAATAAATAGATCGAATTGTTTGTTGGCTTGAACTAAAGCCTCTACCAAACGCATCGTGTTTTGAACATGCACATTATCATCGGCACTACCGTGAACCAATAAATATTTTCCTTTTAATCCACTTACGTGATTGATAGGAGAGTTGTCTTCATATCCAGCATCGTTATCTTGTGGAAGACCGTTATAACGCTCGGTATAAATGCTATCGTAGAACTTCCAGTTCGTTACTGGTGCTACAGCAATGGCGGCTTTAAAGACATCATCTCTAAAAATGCAGTTAGAGCTCATATAACCACCATAGCTCCATCCCCAAATTCCGATTCTGTTTTCATCGATATAAGGAAGGCTGCCTAAATACTTCGCACTTTCAATCTGATCGATTACCTCATATTTACCTAAGTCGTTGTACGTTACTTTTTTGAAATCGCGACCGCGAGCCCCAGTTCCTCTATTGTCTACAGCAACAACGATATAACCTTTTTGCGCCAACATTTGGAACCACATTCCATTAAACCCATCATAGCTATTGGTCACCATTTGAGAACCTGGCCCACCGTACACGTACATAAAAAGAGGGTACTTTTTATTTTCATCAAAATCACCTGGCTTGATCATCCAAGCATTTAATTCAACATCGCTTGCTGTTTTAAAAGAAATGAACTCTTTGGTTGTTGCACCATAAGTAGATAAAGCTTGCTGTGTTCTTTCATTCTTTTTTATTTCTCTTACCACTTTTCCAGAAGCATCCAATAAGTCTACTTGAGTTGGTGTGCTCACATTGCTAAACGTGCTAAAGAAATAGTCGAAGCTTTTACTGAATGCCGCACTGGTTGTTCCTTTGGCTGGAGTCAAGTTCTTTTTACCTTTTCCTTTTATAGAAATACTGTAAACGTTTCTTTCTGTTGGGTGTACTTCTGCAGATTGGTAGTAAAGCATACCTTTCCTTTCATTGATGCCATAGAAACTGGTTACATCCCATTCTCCTTTTGTAACCTGTCTTTTTACTTTACCGTTTTTGTCAATGTGGTAAATGTGGTTGAAACCACTCATATCGCTGGTCCAAATGAAACTGCCATCGTTTAAAAAGCGAATATCATCAGAGATCTCAACATAAGCTTCATCCTTCTCTTCGTACCAAATAGAAGAGCTTCCATCCGTTGCGTTTACTTTATGCAGCTGCAAGTGGTTTTGAAGACGATTCATGCTATAAACACAAAGACTTTCGTTGTTTTTGGTCCACTTTAGCCTCGGAATGTATTCGTACTCAGCGTCTTTTAAAACTTGAATGTTTTTCTTTTCGTTTAGCTGATATACCCAAACTTCAACCTTAGAGTTTTCTTCTCCAGCTTTTGGATATTTAAAGACATCTTGCTCAGGATAAAGCCCCATTCCATAAACGTCCATGCTAAATTCAGGAACATTGGTTTCGTCAAACTTATAATAGGCAATGTAATCTCCTTCTGCACTCCAGTAAAAACCACGAGCAAAACTGAATTCTTCTTCATAAACCCAGTCTAATCCTCCGTTAATGATGTGGTTTTTCTTTCCGTCATTTGTTACGGTTGTTGTCTCACCATTTTCTAAGTCATAAACAAAAAGGTTGTTGTTTAACACATATGCCACTTTGTTTCCTTTGGGCGAAAATGTAGCATAGCGCACCTTTTCATCATTTAATTTGGTAAAGCGCTTGTTTTCGATGTTATAAACATAGTACACGCTTTTTGTAGAGTGACGATAAATCGACTCCGTTTCAGTGGCAATCAAGATCTGACTTTCATCTGCACTAAATTGATATCCACCAATAGCTACTTCTTTGCCAACCAGCTTACTTAGATCTTTTGACTCTGCTAAAGTACCGATCACTTCTCCGCTGGCATACGTATGTTTTACAATGGCATTGCCATTTTTCATGCTCTTTAATGTGGTGTAGTGCACACCATCATTCATAGATTTTAATCCAGATATACCACTTGCATAAAAGCGGTAATACTTCCAGATATCATTTACTGTAATCTCTTTGTGCTGTGCAAAAGCCAAAGAAGAACCTAAGATGAGTACTCCTAGAATTATCTTTTTCATGTAAAAAATTTAGATGAGTCAGTTCTTAAAAAAGCGGTCGAATATAAAAATTAGATAACAATAAGCTTGTTACTGGGAAAAGAATTGAGGTAAGGCTAAATTATTGAATGAGGTTTTGTTTATTGCACACTCAGACAATGGACAATTCACCACAATTGATATATAAGCTAGTAGGTCTTCTATTTTTCTTAGGACCTTTTATTATGGTCTTTGTTTACCTCATAGCTATCTCTAGACCAGGAGCAACTAAGTTTCGATTTCGAAATTTCTTGGAAGCGGTTTTTGAGCATTTCTTTTACAAGGCCACCGGCAATTACATGAGTCCTTTCGTCAATAACCATTCTCGATCATTGACACAACAAGAGATCAATGTTTTAGAAGAAAATTTGGACTATTATAGAAGATTACCAGATTCTAAAAAGCTCTACTTCAACAACCGCGTGGTCAATTTCATTGATAGTATAGAGATTAAAGGAAGAAAAGACTTTGAAGTTACCCGAGAAATGGAATTGCTCATTGCAGGAACTGCAGTTCAGCTCACCTTTGGTTGGAGAAAGTATTACTTGAGTATGTTCAAGCGCATCTTTGTATTTCCAACTTCGTATTACAATCGGTTTACTAAGAATTACCATAAAGGTGAAACAAATCCTCAAGGGGTTGTAGTGCTCAGTTGGGATTGGTTTAAAAAAGGAATAGAGATACCAGATGACAATCTGAATTTGGGTATTCACGAGTTTGCTCATGCCGTTGTTCTTCAAAGAACACACTCACCGGAGTATGCCGATCCTATTTTTATTCAATGGATAGATACCTTGAGTTCATATCTAGATTCAAGAGGAAGGTTTAAAAGGATTTCTTCAAATCCATATTTCAGAAAATATGGCCAAACAAATGAAATGGAATTCTTTGCTGTGGCTACCGAAGCCTTTTTTGAAACCCCTGAAGAATTTTGCCTTGAAGAGCCAGAGCTCTATGGCTTAATGTGTAGACTTTACAATCAAAATCCGTTAAAACAATTGCATCAGTAAATAGCATTCGGTTTAGTATAATTGCAATCGTAAAAAAGCTATTCATTATGCCAAATTCAATTAAGCTCATGGCCTTGTTTATTCTCATGGCTATGGCTCCATCTGTTAAAGCTACCCACTTATTAGGAGGAGAATTAACCCACGAACGCATTGAAGGAATGACCACCTCTGATTACCGTATTAGATTGGTCTTGTATAGAGATATGTCTGGAATTCCATTGGGTAATACACAAAGTGTTAAGCACTTGAATTCTGGTGGAATAAATATGCCAAATATCGTTGTGCAATTAGATTCTGTAAAACCACTTCCGCTAGGTTGCTCAGATACGGCTGAGATCTATTATTATTCTAAAGACATTAATATTTATCAATGGGACTTGAGCAACACCAATATTTTTAGTTGGAGTACTTGTTGCCGTCCTGGAGATGTTCAGAATATAGTTACCCCAGATAATCAAGGATTGTATGTAGAATCGAGAATGTTTCCGTTTACGTATGTTACGCCAACAGGTTGGGTTCAACATCCTCATAGCTCTATACAATACTATGGCCCACCTGTTCTAGCGGCATATAGCACTTCTAACGTTGATATCAATTTTGGTGCTTATCACCCTGAAGGTGATTCTATCAGTTTTGCACTAACCGCTCCAAGAGAAGAAGCAGGAAATCAAGTGGTTGGGGTTCCTTTAGATAGTGCCTATAAACCAAAATACCCTTTTGATACAAATACGGTTACTTTATTCGATGCTCAAACAGGCCAGCTCGAGGCCATAAATCCACCTGTTGGAAAATACACGGTAGCCGTTCGTGTACAGTGGTTTAAAAATGGAATTCTTATGGGCCAGACCTTTAGAGATGTAACCATATTGATCAAACCAGGGTTGAACGATCCAAATCTACCTACAACACAGATTAACAATGTTTCAGTGGGTCATGGTCAATATTCTTTTGATGGTAGTGATTTGAATATTATTACCAGAGAAGGAGAAACAGTTGAGTTTGATTATAACGTTACCCCATCCGTATTAGCCAATGGTCAAATGAAGTACAATGAAGCATCTATTTACGGATATGACGTTCAAACACAACATGGAGGTATGAGCTCAAATCCAAGTGCCGCTGAGTTTTATGCTGCAACAGGAACACTAATTGACACAGGTGCCGTTCAGGCCCATTTTAAATTTGTATCACAGATTGGTGTTGTTTATGACCAAGATACAGTGAAAACTTTTGGATTCATGCTAGAAGGGATTGCGAAAGATTCTTGCGGGCTATCAGTAGCTGATCAACGCAAACTGACAATCCATGTGTTGCGCAATACAATTTGGGCAGTTAACGATACGGTTTATGGATGTGAGAACTCAGTGATTTACCCACATTTTACAGGAGATACAAGCAATGTACAGTGGAGTCCGACTACCGGTGTAATTAATCCTAATTCAGCGAATTCTGGTGTTACTCTTTCTCAATCAACATCGTATACTCTTTGGAATTTGAACGATAGTTCGAGAGCAGATATTTACATTGAAGTGGATACTCTTCTTGGACATATGCCTTTAAATCAGGTAAATCAAACGTTGAGTATTCCTAATTTTCCTGCAGCCTCTCACAATAAATGGTATTACAGAGATCTGGAAATCAGTAGAAATACACTACAGGCTTATATGGATTGCAATGGCAAATACTATTCTGATATTGAAGTGGGATATTGTATTAACACCACAGATACCGTACATTTTAACAGGAAAAATCACGCGCAATCGGTATTAGAAAATATGGATATGCATGCAAGAGCCAATGCCAACCGTTTCCAAATCGATTTTACTCCTTATTACGATTCTGATCTATTAGGAGTTACATTGCCTATTGGTAGAGCGGATTATCATCCTTTTAACCAATGGCGTTATGAAATTGTAGAAGGCAATAACCTCAATAATATACTTGATTCAGGTTTTGTAGTCTATGCTAATGGATATATGACCATTTCTAATTTGAATATACCGTTAGATTCTCTTTCTACTTATAGACTTTCTTTATTGTCAAACCCCAATCAAGTTTATTCCCAAACTTTACCAGTGGCAAAACCAGGTCAGTTTCCATATTTAGATGATAATGGAATCTTGAACATCAAAGGGGGAGGTTTTAGAAAAGATGGACAAATCTTTAATAATGGCTTCGTTGCTTACGCTGATTTTGAACTCAAACTTCCGAATATCAATATTCATGAAAATGAGTTTTCAT
>JAOARK010000483.1 GCA_025210575.1 Schleiferiaceae bacterium | reverse complement strand
GAAAAGGTGATTGAATACAATCAACCTCAATTTATAGAAAGTGATCCCATTCAGATTCCACATCTATTCTCTAAAAGACAAGATATTGAGATTGCAGGATTACTAGCGGCAACCATTGCATGGGGACAGCGAAAGACCATCGTTAAAAATGCTAAAACAATTGTGGAGCTATTAGATTTTGCTCCGTATGATTTCGTTATCAATCACAGCAAAGAAGATTTGAAAAAGTTTGAAAACTTTGTACATCGAACTTTTAACGGCATAGACTTAGCGTTTTTTATTTCCTCGCTTAAAGCGATATACAATAAACATAAGAGTTTAGAGGAACTCTTCCTCCCTACAGACAATGAATTGAACTTAGGCCCTTCTATCGATCGCTTTAGAACGACCATGTTTTCTGCTCCCCATCTACCTCGATCAGAAAAACACATCAGTAGTCCAGCTAAAGGCTCTGCAAGCAAGCGTTTAATCATGTATTTGAGATGGATGGTTCGACCTAACAATACTGGTGTAGATTTAGGTATTTGGAAAGATATTCCTCTTGAAAAACTCTCGTGTCCATTGGATGTTCATTCAGGTAATGTGGCTCGAAAACTTAAGTTGTTAAAACGAAAGCAGAATGATTGGAAAGCCGTGAATGAACTAGATAAGGCTTTAAAGAAATTAGATTCTAAAGATCCCGCTAAATACGATTTCGCCCTTTTTGGCTTAGGCGTTTTTGAAGGGTTTTAGTTAATCAATAACAACATATTCTACTCTAAACTTCTCCAAAGAGTATCCCTTTCTAGAAAGGAGCTCGAAACCCCAGCCTACAGCATACATAGCCACAGCAATGCCCAATGGTCCTGACATCTGTTCAAAGCTATCTTTATTCACCAAACCATTCACCAATACAATACCCGCAAAAAGACCACCTCCTGCTCTAAAACTGTAACCTAAAAATTTCCAGCCGCCTTTACCAAACCGAACAGACTCAACATGTTTTAAATGGAATCTTTTCTCATCGTCTATTGTGATGCTACTATCTGAAAATGCGGTCACATATCCTTTTGTCCATACGCCTGTTCTTTTATCTTTCACAGCCGCCTTTTGCATCAAATCAAGTCTCTTAATTTTGGTAGAATTCTTCTTTTTAAAATAGAGGTATTCTTGTCCGAATCCAGCAATGGTGAACGATAAAAGGAATAACACCAAGAATATTTTCATAAAGGCTTGTCGTCTTTTTTGTAAATGTAAATAAACGGACTTTTTGGAATTTCTGGCTTGGGTTTTCTTTCTTCCTCAGGTTTCCACAGGTCACCAATTAATGGGTCCTCTTCATCCGTTTCATTTTCAAAATATTCTTTTTCCTTCACAAAAGATGTGGGTTCCGTATTTCGATAGAAAATAGACATTAGTAAACCTATGATGGCTCCACTCAAATGTCCTTCCCAACTAATTCCTTCTTCAATAGGAAAAATATACCAAACCGAATTTCCATAAAGGAAAACAACCAGCATAGACATCGCCAACAAGTAGCGGTTTAAACGAATTACTCCGCTAAAGAAAAGAAATGAGGTAAGCGCGTAAACCATTCCGCTCGCCCCTAAATGAAAAGAGGGCCGAGCAATAAAAAAGGTTATTACACCTGGCAGAATAAAAGACATCCAAAAAACTCGCCCAAATAGGCTAGGAAAAAAATACCTGACTCCAACTAATAAAACAAAAATAGACCATGAGTTACCCGCAATATGTTCAACACTCCCATGAATCAACGGGAAAGTAACAATTCCATACCACTGGTCAATATCTCGGGGTAACAGGCTGTATTGGTACAAATGGAGTTTGAAATACTCGTCTAATCCGAAAATAACCCAAAGCAGAAGTACAAACAGAAAAGGTTGCACAAACACCCACCACAGTTTATTTTTTTCTTTCATCATCTAGGTAAATGTAAAACATAGTTGAATGTTTTAGACGTTATCTCGAACATGAACTTAATTTTGGCAAAACTTTAAGAATGCAGGCACCATTAGCGGAAAGGTTAAGACCTCAAAAACTAGAAGATTACATTGGTCAAGAACACCTCGTTGGCCCCAATGGATTTTTGCGAAGGGCAATTGAGGCGAAGATCATACCTTCACTTATTCTATGGGGACCTCCTGGTGTAGGTAAGACCACCCTGGCTAGATTATTGGCAAAAGAGGCTGGTGTCCCGATGTACTCCTTAAGCGCAATTAATTCGGGAGTAAAAGACATTCGTGAAGTCATAACCAAAGCTAAAGAAGGAAATCTGTTTCAGCAGAAAAGGCCGTTGCTATTCATTGATGAGATCCATCGTTTTAGTAAGTCTCAACAGGATTCATTATTGGGTGCCGTAGAGGATGGTACGATAACTTTAATCGGTGCAACTACGGAAAACCCAAGTTTTGAGGTAATATCAGCGCTTCTTTCTAGAGCACAGGTTTATACTTTAAAACCTCTGGATAAAACTCAATTAGACCAACTATTAGAAAATGCATTAAGCCATGATGATTGGCTGAAGAATAAGAATATTAAACTAGCAGAGAAAGAAGCATTAATGCGTTTTTCAGGTGGAGACGCAAGAAAACTGTTGAATATTCTTGAATTAATTGCCAATAACGAATCTGGTAGTGAGATCATCATTACCAATGAAATGGTGCAAGAAAAACTGCAAGACAAACTTGCGCTATATGATAAGAATGGAGAGCAACATTATGATATTATTTCTGCTTTTATTAAATCTATTAGGGGTAGCGACCCTAATGGCGCAGTCTATTGGTTAGCACGAATGATAGAAGGTGGAGAAGATATTAAATTCATTGCCAGAAGGTTGGTCATCCTCGCCTCTGAAGATATTGGAAATGCTAATCCTACGGCCTTGGTGATGGCTAATGCCGCTTTTGATGCGGTAAGTAAAATTGGTTTCCCTGAAGGACGAATTATTCTAGCGCAGTGCACAACATATTTAGCAAGCTCTGCAAAAAGCAATGCTAGTTATGAGGCCATAAATCTTGCACAACAAGCCGTTAGAGATCATGGTGACCTAGAAGTACCATTGCACATTAGAAATGCACCTACAAAGTTAATGAAGGAGTTAGGCTACGGCAAAGAGTACGCTTACAGTCACAGTTATGAAGGGAATTTTAAAGCGCAAGAGTATCTGCCTGAAAAATTGAGTGGAACACGTTTCTATTCACCTGGAAATAATGATAGAGAAAATGCGCTCAGACGGTCGCTAAAACAGAAATGGAAGAATAAATATGGGTATTAAAAAAGGGGCAAAAGCCCCTTTTTCTTGATAATATAAATTTCGTGTTTTAGTACGCATAGTCAAATACTAATGGGCTGCCATCGCAATCCACTGTAATTTGGAAAATGTTGTTACAGTTGTCTGCTTGTACAAAATCAACAGAGAATCCTGTTAAAGCCGTGTCTCCTACTAAGCCAACGTCCATCACTCCTTGTTCAATAAAATATGGGCAAGAACCGTTGTAAAGTAATGGGTCTAATACCGTTCCATTAAACATTTTGGAGTTTTGGAAATCATCTCCATTGATGGTACCCTGAAGATCGAAAATATCATCATTAGGATCTGGAGTATCGAAACCAGCTTGCCAAAAAGCACTTAGATTATAATCTACGCTAGACACATCACCAATCTCATACTTTAATGTTGTAAGCGTTACTTCTGGATTAGCAGCAGGTCCCTTATTTGTTGCTACAAAACCACCTTTTTGCATAATTCCATCTACATGGTAATTTGAAAGTTTTGCTGCAGCTATACCGTTAGGCAAAGTATAATCTCCTGTTATCAATGCTCTGATAGAGCCTTTTCTTGTTTTGTTATCTGATGGTGAAACTGCACCAGCAACTCCAAAATCAATAATTACAGAATCCCCCTTAACCGTGCAAGTTGCACCGTCAATCATGGCCGTTCCCGTGTTATTTAAATCTCGATCTTTTAAGGCCTGGTCTATTCGTTGATAGATATCTATCATTCCGTTAAGAGAAGCGACAAACACCTCTCCGGTAACAACGTTGTCTTGGCTAATGCCACACAAGTTCTCTAGATCTTCACAGCTGTTAATTCCTAACAAAACTGCGCCTCCTAAGGCAATCGATAAAATGGATTTTTTCATTTGGTTATTCTTTATCATTTTTCAAAATTTTTGGTTTATCGTAAAAGGATAGTGTGATTCCGGCTCTAATATTTGTAGCCGCTACTTGAGTTGGTTCCATAATTCCAAATGTATTGTCTGTAAGAGCATAAATCTGGAATGCGCCCAATCTTAAAGAAAGGCCGAGAGCAAGGTTGTTGAATGAGCCATCTATTTTTTGATAACCCACCATAATATTAATCCATTTTGAATAACGACCGTTGTACATTATTCCAATATTATCATAAAGTCTTTTGTTCCAAACCGACCCTTGATAGGCCACACCAAAGACATGTTTTTCTGTTAAATAGAACTGTCCTGAGACAATAAAATGCGATGGTAACGGAGTGGTGTATGAATTGATTCCAACTTCCTCAAAAGAAAATGCTTCTCCTAAACTATCCAGAAGATTTTCCATTCCTGCTTCAAAATCATCACCAGGATAATTCACTTCTGTTCCTTCAAACTCAAAAGAACCTTGAGATCTATATCCCCTTAAGTCTTTTCTCCACTTAATCCAACCTAAGTTTAATGCGCTCACAGAAACATCAAAGCGATCATTGATACGATAATAAGCTCCTAGGTCAAAACCCATACCTGAATTTCTACTGAACAATCCTTCTGAAACAAAAGAATTAGGGTCTATATCTTCAATACCTGCAATACCAGAGGTATTTAACATTATGTCTGTTTGAGCCGTCCATTTATCAATATCTGTTGTCAACGCAACATTGAAACGATCCATATAGGTATTGGCTACACCAGAAATATACTTGTATCTACCTCCAACAATAAAATTACTGTCTATGTAGTGCTGGTAACCAATGCTGTACTCATTTCTTACATTCGCTTCAACATTGAAGTTATCCATATTCATGGTGTTTCCAACATAACCGGAGCCCACATTTCCGAAATACAATAATTTCATGAGCTCAGTAGGAATGGTCATATTGAACTCATTGATCTGCTGTGCTGCAACTGTCCAATAGCCACGTTTTGTACCGAATCCGACAAACAGTCCGTCTACAGATGTACTCGAATTTAATCGATCACCTTTTTTCAAATTCCTAATGGTCTCTTCTAGCTTCGCGTTAGGGTCCTCCCCCTTTTCTAACCAATCTTTGGTAAAAGAATTAGAATTAAAATGTGCGCTTGTTCCACCAATTCCTGGTATACCAATCACAAATCTGTAATTATGAGGTGAAGCAGGATTAACCAACAAGTTCTGGTTAATGTGGTTGAAATTATATAAACTTAAATAAGATTGACCGCTCACAAAAGAAGCCATCAAGCAAGTAAAAAATAGAAATACCTTTTTCATGACAGCTTAGTTTGAGAGGTTATAATTCAACTTGGTTTGAACACCGATCGCAATATTCACATAATCGGTAGTGTAAAGTTTTACAACAGTTTGACCATTGTTTGCCGTATTCAATGTAATCTTCATTCTAATTTTAGAAGAAGAAAGTAGATTTTGAATGTTTTCGCTACTAAACTCTCTTACTGTTCTTGAAACTGTTGGGGTGGTCGCTCTTCCTTGAGCATCCACCTGAGCTGATGTCAAGAGGTCCATATTCACTGAATCTAAAGGAACCAAGTCTCCAGTACCTGTTGTATCATAAAAAACTAGGTCTAGATTAGCATCTAATGGGAAACCATTTGTCACCTTAAAGTGAAGCGCTAGTTTTTCCAATATATCCTTTTCGTCTTCACTTAGCCCCCAATCCACTTGATGTATCCAATTCTCTAAAACAAGATCATTCGTTTTAATCTCGAGAGGAATTTCCATTTTCACATCCATGCGCATCATCTGCGTATTATCAATGTGATTTAATGCTCCCGTGTTTCCATTCGGGTTTACTTTGATTTTTCCCGCAAATGAAATGGTATTGGGCACTTTAGAAATAAAATCTACAATATTGCTATTATCACGATCTATTACGGTTTTACTTGTATCCCAATCACCCGGATTTGCTGGACTATTATAAACGATATCGGGGACACTTAAAGCTGTAACAGCACCACTTTTGCTTATACCATCCATATCTGGTACTACAGAAAATGGAACTCCAACATTTCCGTAAAGCTTTAACTCAATAGATGGGTTGGCTACATAAAGGCCGCTTAGAATATTTTCAAACCCGCTAATTCCGGAATTTTGAACCATTACAG
>JAOARK010000482.1 GCA_025210575.1 Schleiferiaceae bacterium | reverse complement strand
CGCCTCAATACCCGAAAAGTCGCTGACCTTAGAGTCAATAAAATCAATCTCGATCTTATCCGGATCATTCTTTACATCGAACTTACTGTTAAACGCACTTATTGATCCAAAGAACAACGGTCCCCAAATCTCGTAGACTTTGGTTCCATCTTCTTTTATTGATTTGCGTGCTCTAATTTTCTTAGCATTTTCCCAAGCAAAAACCAATGCCGAAATAATTACACCTGAAATTACAGCAATAGCCAAGTCTTGCCATACCGTAATCAATGAAACTGCAATCAAGACAATAGCATCAGACAATGGAATTTTATTCAACACCCTAAAACTAGACCATGCAAAAGTTCCAATTACAACCATGAACATTACCCCTACAAGTGCAGCAATGGGCACTTGTTCAATTAAACTAGAAGCAAATACAATGAAGGTCAATAAACCTAAAGCAGCAGTAATACCAGACAAACGGCCTCTACCGCCTCCTTTAATATTGATGATAGACTGACCGATCATAGCGCATCCACCCATTCCACCGAAAAACCCGGTAACAATGTTAGCTCCACCTTGAGCCAAACATTCGCGGTTAGAGTTTCCTCTCGTCTCTGTTAATTCGTCAATTAGGTTTAAAGTCATTAGGGACTCAATCAATCCAATTGCTGCCAAGATCACTGCATATGGACCAATAAACTTTAGCGTTTCCCATGTAAAAGGAACTTTTGAGAATAGTTCTGATTGGAAAATAGGAAGGCCACCTTTCAGTCCTTCTCCACCCCCATCTTTAATAAAGCTACCAACTGTGGCAACATCAATATCACCAAAAATGACAATCAACGAAACAGTGACAATAGCAATCAATGCCTCAGGTAGTTTCTTAGTAATCTTAGGAAGGCCAAACATGATACCCATGGTTAGGGCTACCAAACCGATCATCCAATACAAAGATTCTCCTGACATCCAGACTTTTTCTCCATCGACCGTTTCTTTAAACATCCCTAATTGAGATAAAAAGATTACAATAGCCAATCCGTTTACAAAACCCATCATTACAGGGTGTGGAATCAGGCGTACAAATTTTCCAAGTTTTAAAACACCTGCCATCATTTGTATGATTCCCATCAAGATCACCGTTGCAAATAGATAGTATAATCCAAGGTTCTCTCCTTCAACGCCCATAGCATTCCCCTCTTTTACGAGACTTACCATGACCACAGCCAGGGCTCCAGTAGCACCCGTAATCATTCCAGGTCTTCCACCAAAAATTGAGGTGATTAAGCCCATCATAAAAGCCGCATATAAACCGACCAAAGGATCTACTCCTGCTACGAATGCAAATGCAACCGCTTCTGGCACCAAAGCCAAAGCAACAGTTAAACCTGAGAGAAGATCGTCTTTAACGTTTACGGTTTTTTTCTTGATTAACTCAATCATAATGAAGCGTTTAATACTATCAATTAAAAGGGGCGCGAAAGTAGCAATCTTTCTATTGTGCACGCATAGCTTCATAAAGAATTGCGGATTTCTTTATGTACATTTCAAGTAACTTAAATTGACAAACGGAAGACTATGGAAATGACATTATCTACAGAAGAAAAAAAGAAAATAAAAGCCGACAATACAGGTACACACATGCTTACTGATGAACAGATCTTGGGCATCGTTGATAAAGTGAACAAAAAGATCAATATCCCAGTTATTGGTGAAGATCTTGAACGAACAGTATTCTATAAAATGGTAAAACTGATCGACATGAAGTTGTATGAAGTATTACCCAATGAATACTACGAGCTCATCAACAACCTCGAAAGCGGCATTTCAGATGAAGAAGCCAAACTCATGGTCAAACGTCTATCAAAAGTCTTAAATCGTCATATCAATATTCCAATTATTGGAGAAAAAATGGAAGGAAAACTTATTAGACGAGTATTGAAAATAATAGTTGGAGCTATGCGCGAAAACGTAAAACTCTAATGGCTTTAACAGATTATTAAGACCGGTGCAAGCCGGTCTTTTTTATTTTAGGAATATGCCAGGAGGAGGTGGAGGAAGTATACAAGATATGATCAACACTTTGAAGCGAAACAAAGGAATGCTTCGAGGGTGGAATCATTTTAGAAACGTTAAGGTCAATGGGGTTTATGCTCCTAATCGGAAATTACATCGAGGTAAATTCACCAAAGAGCAAACAAAAGAAACCATAGTTCGTTACCGAAGAATCCATAGAAAAACAATTCGTAAAAGAATGTATGTTTTAAGCATATGTGTGTTGGTTTTGCTTAGTTTGCTTTACATTTTTAATGAAAGACTAATATTCTAAGCCCATGCCCCAAGTTCATGATATGATGAAATCGCTTCGGTTTAACCGCAGCCAGTTAAACAAAGACAATGCCTTTAAAAGTGATAAGCGGAAAAGAAATGCGCCCGCAATAGAATTACATCATGGAAAGCATTCTGCACAAGCTACTTTTGATACGCAACATCGTTTAAAGAAACAGCGTCAAAAAAACCTTCGAATCAAGCTGTTGGTCTTTGGTTTGTTAAGTGTATCCTTACTGGTCGCGCTTTATTTAATGAATAATCGAACTTTCTTTTAATAAAAAAAGGCCACCTCATAAGGTGGCCTTTTCAATATGTAATTCATCTTACTCTGCAATATTCATTTCGTCTACAAGGTAACCGGCACCTGCAAATTTATCTACTACAAATAGAACGTAGCGAATGTCAACCATAATGTTTCGGCATCTGCTCACATCGTAATTGATATCGCTCATTGTTCCTTCCCATGCGCGGTCAAAATTTAACCCTACTAATTCTCCTTTTCCGTTTAGTGCGGGGCTGCCTGAGTTTCCTCCAGAGGTGTGATTTGAGGCAATAAAACAAACTGGCATCTTTCCATTATCTGCATAGCGCCCGTAATCTTTTTTCTCATACAGATCGATCATTTTCTGAGGGAGATCAAACTCATAGTCGCCAGGAACATATTTAGCAATAACTCCATCTAAATAGGTATGGGTTTGATAAACCACTGCATCCTTTGCAGAATAACCCTCCGTTTTACCATAGGTTACTCGAAGTGTGCTATTTGCATCCGGATAAAATCTTTTGTCTTTCATCACCTCCATCTGCAAACGCATGTAGGTCTTCATTTTGCTATTGATCTCATTATCGATCTTAGAAGCTTGAGGTTGAATAGTTGAACCATAAAATCCATAAATAGCAGACATCATTTTGAAAATTGGGTCGCTCTCTAAAGTCGAAGCAATCTCTTTAGGGTCCTTATTTAATAGTTCTTCTATTCTTGTTTTACTATCTGCTTGCGTAAAAATTGAACCATCGTAGAGTTCATTAGCTTTTGTT
>JAOARK010000481.1 GCA_025210575.1 Schleiferiaceae bacterium | reverse complement strand
GTATCTAGAAGCACCGTAAACAGATGGGTCGTCTCCAGAACGTCCAACAGATTGCAGGAAGATGAAAAGGGATAGACTTCCGACTAAAAAAAGTACAGTGCTTGCTTGTACTGTTTTTTGATTCTCTTGAAACCATTTCCAAAAACCATAACCTGAAATAAGAATAATCAAAGCTCCCAAAAGATTGGGAACATTGAAAAAATAAGAGACCAAATGCACAGGCCCTTTCAATGCAGGTAAGACCTGAAAGGGCCCTGTTGATCCTAAAGTGATCCAACGAAAGTCTGTAAAATAGAATAAAAACAAGCATACAATGAATAAGAGAATAACCACCGCCTGTTTTCTCAGTCGATTTCTCCACCTATAAAACTGAATTGCTGAAAATAGAAAGGCAGCAAAAAGTGCATAAACGCTAAAAAAGGCTAGAAAAATCAAAGCTAGATTAATGATGAGATTGTCTCTGAATTTACTCGTGATAAAAAGTGCCATAAGTAGGGTAAACAATGGCAGCATTACATGAATATGTGGATTTATAATCAAGGTTGCCCATTGCCAGGGCGCAACAATGGCGAAGGGTATAGCTAAGTCGTAATAATTAAATTTTTGAGTGAGTCTATATTTCAGAAGCAAACCAAGTGGAATGATGGAATAGATAACAGCCGCATTTACAAAAAGGTCAAACCGGGTGTCAAAACCAAGTCCAAGCTCATATCCGATTTTAGTCAAAATAAATAGTAAACCAAGTCGGTGAGGCCCGTGCTGTTTAAAGAACCCACTCCAAAAAGATTCTTCCTTTAATAAAGGTGTCCAAGTATCAACTCTGTCACCCATGAGTACATCTATACCATAATGATGCATGAAGTCTATTAAATAAAGCGCAGCTCCTATCATGCTCAATGTGAGTAGAATCTTTTGATGTTTTAAGGTATGTTTTGGGAAGAATTGCACTTTGTTTGTAAAGTATTATTGCGGTTGCGCAAGAATAACATTTTATAATTTCACAGCATTACACCTAAGCAATGACTGAAGATTTTTTACACTACATATGGAGAACCCGTCAAGTGGTTCCAAATTCATTAAAGACTGTAAATGGCGATGTAATTCGAGTTCTGCATCAAGGTCAATACAACGAAAATGCCGGTCCAGACTTCTTAGAGGCTATGATTGAAATGGAAGGGAAAATGTGGGCTGGACAGATTGAAATGCACATACGTTCAAGTGATTGGGATAAGCATAATCATTCACGAGATGATGCTTATGATAATGTGATTCTTCATGTTGTGTATGAGCATGACAAAACCGTATTGAGAAAAGATGGTAGCATCATTCAGACCCTAGAGTTAAAAGGAAAGATAGATGAACACCTCTACTGGAGGTATGAACAACTTCTGCAAGGTGAGCGTTTTATTCCTTGTGAAAACCAATTACACCTAATAAGTGTTTTTGAGAAAACGCAGCAATACGACAAATGGATTGTTGAGCGCTTGTTTTTAAAATCAAAATGGATGCTGGAGGCATATAAGACTGAAGGGAATTGGGACTCTGTATTCTATCAAAGCCTGATGCATGCATTTGGTTTGAAAGTTAATGCTGAGCCTTTTTTGCAGCTGAGTAGAAAACTTCCTCTAAAGATTTTAGAAAAACATTCTAATTCACATTTTCAGCTAGAGGCGTTACTCTTTGGTGCTTCTGGGTTGCTCGAAAATGATTTTGAAGATGAGTATCCGTTGTTGTTGAAAAAGGAATTTTCCTTTCTTCAACAAAAGTACGACTTGGTGACTTTGGAAAAAGTAGAATGGAAATTCAGTAGAATGCGTCCTCAGGGATTTCCAACCATTCGGTTAGCTCAGTTATCGGCTATTTTGTTTCACCAATTTCCAAATTTTGATGAAGTGATTTCTCAGGGAAACTTAGATGGTTTGTACACTTTACTAGGTCAAACTCCTGGGGAGTACTGGAAGCCCCGTTTTACGTTTGATAAAATCAGTTCAGAGAGCGACAAAAGAATAGGGGTAGATTTTATGAATAGAGTCATAATCAATTCTGTTGTGCCCTTAATGTTTGTCTATGCAGAAATTAAGAAAGAACCGTTTTATAAACAACGGGCGTTGGATATTCTTGATCAACTTCCTGCTGAGAAAAACAAAATAACCAATACATTGCGTGCGCTAGGTTTTAAGAATGATAATGGCTTTGAAAGCCAGGCATTGTTGCAGATGTACAGTTCTTATTGCAGGGATAAAAAATGTTTAAATTGCAGCATTGCAAACAAACTAATTAAGTTATAGAATGGTAGATAGAATTAGGTCGTATTTTGAAAAACAAGGATTTGAAGTTTGTTCCAGAACTGGAGACAAACTTGGAGTTCAGGCATCAAAAATTAGACTGTTTTTTATCTACGCCAGTTTTATGACTTTAGGTTCTCCGCTTATAATTTACTTCGCTTTGATGTTTGTTATTCAAATTAAAGATTCAATCAATAGTCGAAGATCATCCGTTTTCGATCTTTAATTCTCATCAGATCATAGAATAAAACTTCAAGCAGATGAAAAATCCTTTTAAGGCATTGCGCAAACTGCTATTAATTCTATTTGGAATTGTAGGGTTTGGCGTAACAGGTTTTATGCTGATTGAAGATTATTCCTTTAGAAATGCTTTGTATATGACTATACAAACGGTTTCTACAGTTGGGTTTAATGAAGTTCAACCATTTCATTCTTGGGGAAAAGAGTTTACTTCCATTCTCATCGTAATGAGTTTTGGTACTTTTGCCTTTGCGATTTCGCAACTGTCGCAAATCGTTATCAGCGGAAACCTTAAAGGCTATTTTAAATACAAGAACACACAAAAGAAAATGCAAAGTTTAAACCAGCATGTTATTATTTGTGGCTATGGCAGAAATGGTAAACAGGCCTCTCAGACTCTACAGGCATACAACCAAAGCTTTGTAGTTATTGAAAAAGATCAAAAGCGAATTGCTGAGCTTAAAGCTGAAAGAAATATTCACTTCATAGAAGGTGATGCAACAGACGATAATATTTTAGTGAGTGCCGGAATTAGTCGGGCAAGGGCTTTACTCTCTTCATTGCACAACGATGCTGATAACATTTTTGTAGTAATTACCGCAAGACAATTAAACCCTAACATCTTGATTACTTCTAGAGCTAATGAAGATAATACGGGCAAAAAACTGCAAGCGGCTGGCGCAAATTTTACGGTAATGCCCAATAGAGTGGGAGGAGGCCATATGGCTCATATGATAATGAAACCCAATGTAGTTGAGTTTTTAGATCATCTTTCTGTGGGTGGAATGAGTGCCACTAATATTGAAGAAATAAAAGTAGAAGAACTCCCAGATGGCTATAAGGCAAAAACTATAGAGGATCTTGAAATTCGTAAGAAAACAGGGTGTACTGTTGTAGGAATGAAATCTGATACAACTCAAGTAATTATAAATCCTTCTGTAGATGCCAAGTTGCAGTCAGACTCTGTCATTTTTGTGCTGGGTAATGAAGATCAAATTAGAGAACTAAAGCAACTGTTTAATGTTGCTACCTATTAAACAATGAAAAAAATACTTGTAACAGGCGCTAACGGATTGTTAGGGCAGAAAATAATTGCTGGTTATAAATCAAATCCAGAGGTGCAATTAATTGCAACCGCAAGAGGTGAATGCCGAATTTTGGATCAATCGGGATTCATTTATGAATCTATGAATATTTCAGATAAAGCAGAGGTATTGGCTGTTGTAGAGAAACATAATCCTGATGTTATCATCAATACTGCTGCCATGACGAATGTAGATCAGTGTGAAACGGATAAGGCGGGATGTGATGAGGCTAATGTGACCGCAGTAAAGATTCTGGCTTCGGTTTGTGAGAAAAATGATATTCATTTAGTTCACCTTTCTACGGATTTTATTTTCGATGGGAAGGATGGACCTTATGATGAAGAAGCTAAAGCAAATCCACTAAGCTATTATGGTTGGTCTAAGTTTAAAGCTGAAGAAATAATAAAAACCTGCGAGTGTAAGTGGAGTATTTTAAGAACGGTTTTGGTAATTGGAATTACTGAAGGAATGAGCCGTTCTAATATTGTTCTATGGGCCAAAGGCGCATTAGGTAAAGGTCAAGAGATAAATGTTGTTGACGACCAATTTAGAACCCCAACGCTCGCAGAAGATTTAGCAGATGGTTGTATGCTTGTTGCAATGCAAGGAGCTGAAGGTGTTTACAATATTTCGGGGAAGGATTTTATGAGCATCTTAGAATTGGTTGAAAAGGTGGCAGATTTTTACAAATTGGATAAAACCCTGATAAAACGTTCATCTTCAGAAACTTTGAATCAACCAGCGAAAAGACCGCCTGTTACCGGGTTTATTTTAGACAAAGCAATAAATAATCTAGGTTACGCTCCTCACAGTTTTGAGGAGAGTCTGGCGATTATGCAAAAACAAATAGATTATTACGAGAGCATTAATTGAGTTATGAACTCATAGATTTCTCTATTTTACACCCCTTTAATTTTTCCAGAATGAAAAAATACTACTTCTCTATTATTTTGATTCTAATGTCATTTTTTGGTATAGCGCAGAGTAATGATAATGCAAGTGAAGAAGCTACAAGCATAGCAAATTCCATTAATGAATGGTTCGAGCCGGCAGTTGAACTTTTAGGCACTGTGTTTTTCTTCGACCCTTTTGCCGCTGTGGGTTTAGACCTTGGGGCCACAGTTCCTTTTATAGTGGTGTGGTTGGTTTTTGGAGCGGTTTTCTTCACTTTAAGAATGCGCTTCATCAATTTTAGAGGATTTAAACACTCTATTCAACTTATCCAAGGTAAGTACGATGATCCTAACGATAAAGGGGAAGTTTCTCATTTTCAGGCTTTGACAACAGCCTTATCAGCAACAGTTGGTCTTGGAAATATTGCAAGTGTTGCGGTGGCAATTACAATTGGAGGACCAGGTGCAACATTTTGGATGATTGTAGCTGGACTTTTAGGTATGGCTACAAAATTTACGGAGTGTACACTAGGTGTTAAATATAGAACCATAGATAAAGATGGTAATGTTT
>JAOARK010000480.1 GCA_025210575.1 Schleiferiaceae bacterium | reverse complement strand
TTGGCATAATCAGATTCCCTATTGGATGGAGCACTACCAAGGCTCACGAGAAGATTGGATTGCCATGATGAAAACGCACATTCAAACCGTAGTGGGCCATTACAAAGGTAAGATTAAAGCATGGGATGTAATAAATGAGGGATTTTTAAGTAATGGAACATTACGAAACTCGATCTGGAAACAAAATATAGGACCTGAATACCTGGAACTTGCATTTCGATTCGCACACGAAGCAGATCCAAATGCATTGCTTTTCTACAATGATTTTAATCTGGCATTAAACCCAGTGAAAAGAGAAGCTGTGTTACGCTTTTTTAAGAAACTTAAACTCAGAGGCGTTCCCATTGATGGAATTGGATTGCAAATGCATATTGGTATCAATTTCCCAGAACGTACTGAAATTACCCGCGCACTGTTAGAAACAGCAGAAGAAGGATTCTTAGTTCATATATCAGAATTAGATGTAGTGGTGAACGCTTTTGGAAAAGAAATGCCTCAACCAAGCAATGAAGACTTAAATCGTCAAGCTGATGTTTATTCTTATGTATTCAACACTTTTAAAAAATTGCCTAAACATCAACAATACGGTATTACCATTTGGGGAGTAGATGACGGGAACTCTTGGATAAGACCCCATTTTAATAGAAATGATTTCCCCTTGTTATTCGATGCCAATTATTTACCAAAACCGGCTTATTGCCGATTGATTTCCGCTTTATGAAAAAGATAATCTTCATCTTATTATTCTCAACCTTTTCGTTATTTATTAAAGCGCAAATTGCTGTGGCCTACTATCCATTTAACAATGTATTCTCTATAAGCAGTAATACACAAAATGTTATTTGGGGAGATCTTCGATTAGAAACAAATACCTTTTTCGGAAACGTGACTATAGAACCGCATTTAATGTGGAACTATAAAAGAACAGACTGGGTAAATTATTATGCTGGTCTTGGGGTAAGTATTAGCCCCTTTCAAACGGATCAGGATATAGACCTATTGAATGGTTACAGCATTGACTTCGGAGTTCGTGTAAAACCCATAGAAAAGCATCGCAACTTTCAGGTACTTTTTGAACTTTCTCCTTTTATAAATAAAGATTTTGACGGAGGTCTCTTTCGAGCGCTTCTAGGAGTGGGATATAATTTTGGAAAGAAAGATTAATACATCAAGTCAGCCATTTGCGCTTGCAGCTCTTGAGCTTTATTACCTGCCACTTCTGCAAAATTATCACCTTGACCCGCGTAGATAATTCCGCGACTAGAATTAATCAACAAACCGAAATCTTCAATCATTCCATTTTTCATGACTTCCTCTAAACTTCCACCTTGAGCGCCAACACCAGGAACAAGCAAAAAGTGAGATGGAGCATGTTTGCGAATGTTTTGCAATTGATCTGCTTTAGTAGCTCCCGTTACAAACATTAGGTTTTCATCATTCCCCCAAGTGCAAGCCACATCCAAAACCTCTTGGTGCAACATCTTTCCCTTTTCGTCTTTGATAAACTGAAAATCGAAAGCTCCCTTGTTAGATGTTAATCCCAATAAAATGGTCCATTTATCTTGAATTTCTAAAAATGGTTTTACAGAATCTTCGCCCATGTAGGGTGCAACAGTAACCGAATCAAAATCCAACTGATTGAGAAAAGCTTCGGCATACATTTTAGAAGTGTTACCAATATCTCCGCGCTTTGCATCGGCAATTGTGAACACCTCAGGGTACTCAGAGTTTAAATATTCTATTGAGCGCTCCAAGCTCTGCCAGCCTTCCAAACCTCTGCTTTCGTAGAAAGCTGTATTTGGTTTATAGGCTACCGTAAACGGATGCGTAGCATCGATGATCTCTTTATTGAACTCAAAAACAGGGTCAGCGCAGTCTAGCAAATGCGTTGGTATTTTATTGATGTCGGTATCTAACCCTACACACAATAATGATTTCTTGGCTTTGATTTGTGCAATTAACTCCTGTCTGTTCATTCTAAAATAGCTTAGATAATGTCGTCTCCTTCTTTTAAACGTTCCGCGTTTTCTGCTATGTGAAGTTCGTCTATAAACTTTTGTATGTCGCCACCCATGACATCATTTAAGTTGTAGACCGTAAGGCCTATTCGATGGGCTGTTACACGACCCTGCGGCCAATTGTAGGTTCTAATTTTTGCAGATCGATCTCCCGTAGAAACCATTGTTTTACGTTTAGCAGCCTGCTCTTCAGCGCGCTTAGCATATTCCATATCATACAACTTAGTACGCAATACTTTCAATGCTTGCTCATAGTTTTTATGCTGCGATCTCCCGTCTTGACACTCTACAACAGTGTTTGTTGGTATGTGGGTTAATCGCACTGCAGACTCCGTTTTGTTTACGTGCTGACCTCCTGCACCTTGGGCTCGATAGGTATCTCGCCTTACATCCTTCATATCCAATTGGATATCTACATCTTCGGCCTCAGGTAGAACCGCAACAGAAGCTGCAGAAGTGTGAACTCTACCTTGAGATTCTGTAGCAGGAACACGCTGTACGCGATGCACACCCGATTCGAATTTCAAGTTTCCAAAAATATTCTCGCCTTCAATGCTTACAGATACTTCTTTGTAACCACCATGCGATGCATGATTCATGGTCAATAATTCAGTTTTATGCCCTTGCTTTTCAAAGTAGCGCATGTACATGTTGAATAGGTCACCAGCAAAAATACCAGCTTCATCTCCACCAGCACCAGCTCTTATTTCCATGACCGCATTCTTTGAATCTTCTGGGTCTTTTGGGATAAGAAGAATCTTAATCTCCTCTTCTATTTCAACCAATTTGGGC
>JAOARK010000479.1 GCA_025210575.1 Schleiferiaceae bacterium | reverse complement strand
TTTTGAGCAACATTCAGGTACTCATCTCTTTTTTTTGCCTCAACCGAAGTGTTGAAACCCATTAGTACATAGCACTGCGCATGGTAATACAATGGCAACCATTCACTCTCTGCCGCACCAGAAATTCGCTGAAACTGGTTAGCCACATCGGTAAGTTCATCAATCGTTCTACTTGTTTTCATTTGTTTCAAGGCATCTCCCATTGCTTTTTCATAAGCGCTGTTTCCTTCAGCTAAAGCTGAAAAAGTGAATACCATAACTGTTAAAAATGTTGCAATTGTTTTCATGATCTTGTTTTTATTGAGTTATTAATTTATTTGTTCTAATTGATTCTTTGTCCCATTTCTGCTAAGCGTTATGAAGCAACCCACAAAGAAGAAATGCTTTGCTGCTGGCAAAATTTCAGTTCTGCTGAAGTTGCCATTCATATCAGGGATGGGCGAATAGTTATACCCAAAACTGTTTTGAAATCCGAGGACATTGCTTACCGCAGCGTGAAAGATGATGTTTTCTCTAAAGAGAAAGCTCCAGTTCATATCCAAACTGCGGTAAGGTTTTAGTTTTTCGTCCATGAAGGTGGCACTATTGGGATTGTTATGAGGGCGTGGACTTCCATAACTAAAAGTCACACCCAGTTGGCTTCTCAAATCTGAGAACCAATGCTTATAAACGATAGATAAATTGTGAGCGCTTGTAAAGTCTGGCGTAGCTGAAGTCGGAAATTCTCTGTAGTTTCTTTCGGTTTGCAGCCATGAATAAGAAATCCAGTAGTCTCCGTTCTTTATCGTCTTCTTATCTCTGAAATACAGATCAAATCCATAAGCATAGCCATTCCCATCATTGGTAAACTTCTGGTTAGGTGAAGGATACTTAACCAATCGTGAATAATCTTTGTAATACAGCTCTGCTCTTAAATTTCGTTGACCTACTTTTTGAGCATAACTAAAGGTGTAATGTGTAGCTTTTTCATAATCTAGATAAGCTCGCCCTAAAAGTTGCTTGTTAATTGGGTCTTGATAAAACCAACCATGCGCAAATGACACCTGGCCATTTTTGTTCACCTGATAAGCCAAGGTAAGACGTGGTGAAAAATTCATTTGTTCTAAGTAGCTGCTATGTTCAACTCTTCCACCCGCTTTAAAAGCAAACTTATTACTTAGAAACACTTCCAACTCACCAAAGGCAGCAGGCTTATGATCAACAAAATTCACAGAGCTGTCTCCAATTCCCTCTAAGGAATAGGTCTCGTTAAAGTCTTTTTGAAAATATTCAACCCCCATTTTTAAATGGGTCTTCGCATTAATCTCATTTAATGCCAATACTTTCGCATGAACCCCTTTTAATTGTTCTTTTAATTGAACATCGGAAAGATCATAATGATCAGTGTTATGCGTATAAGAAAATCCCGATCTCATCATCCATTTAGAAGAAAGCCTAACGCGGTAGTTTGCGTTCACAAATCGATTCTTGTTCTCTAGCCCAATAGTTTGAGAAACCTCAGGATTACCAACAATGTTTTGTTGCTGAACAAGATTGCTTTGATCGGCACTTGCGTACAATTTAAACAATCCTTCCTTCTTCGTTTGTTGTCTAAAACTCACCTGGCCACCAAAAGCTTCAGGAGCTTTGTTCCATTGATAGTTTTGAGGAACAAGTGCCATGTAGGGGGTTAAGTTCATATAATTAGCACCTACCGTAATGGCTCCGGTATTCCATGTTTTTATACCTGCAGCATCTAAACCTATGGTCATCAAACCGAGATTTAAAGCATCTTCTTCTGGTTTTTCCTTGGTATTTAGCAGCAGAACCGAAGAAAGGGCTTGTCCATATTCTGCAGAATATCCTCCTGTGCTAAATGAAGTTCCACTGAACATAAATGGATTAAACCTTCCTCGTACGGCCATGTTAGGAGCAGAACTTGTATAGGGCTGGTGAACCAAGATTCCGTCTATATAGGTTCCCGTTTCACTTGCATTTCCACCATGCACAAACAACCTCCCAGATTCTCCATTGGTACTTGTACCCGGTAATGTTTGCATGGCTCCTGTTATGTCTGCTAATGCCCCTGCTGTTGTGGCAACATCTAAAGAATTGAGAACAGCCGTTTTATCATTATCACCGGTTCCATAACTTCCAGCAGTCACTGTAACCGCATTAAGCTTGCTAAACGCTTCTTTTAAAGTAATATCAATATGTACATCCTTTTTTAGACTAATCGATTTTCTGAAATCTTCGTACCCGATAAACTCTACAACAAGAATGGCACTGTCAGCTTTGTCTGCGGTAAACTCAAATGTTCCATTACTCATTGATGACGCTCCAGAAAAGGTGTTTTGCAAATACACATTACATCCTGGTAAGGGTTGACCTCCTATGTCTTTTATGCTCCCCCTAATGGTTTGGGCATCCATTTGCGAAAAAGCGCAAAATGAAATGATGAGAATAATCGTTTTTAATGGTGACATTTTAGTTGGTTTTAAAATCTGGTGTAAAAATGTATTGACACCATTACTTTGAAAAATGAAAATGGATGAACCGTAGAATTACAGAGATGAACCGTTGTATTGCTGCAATGTTATTTTTGTCTGGCTTAAAAAACTACAACTCTACTATGAGATACCTCCTGACCATCTCTATGCTTTACAGCTTTTTTATTGTAAAAGGTCAAACCCAGGCTGACGATATATTGGGCACATGGTGGAACCCTGAAAAAAACAGTCACATTGAAGTGACCAAGAAAGATGGGAAGTACCAGGGTAAGATTGTATGGCTCAAAGAAGATAAAAACGAAGATGGCTCTAGCCCAAGAGTTGATGAGCACAATGAAGATGAAAGTTTACGCTCAAGACGAATTCTTGGTCTTACACTGATGTATGACTTAGTTTGGGATGAAGACGATCAAGAATGGGATGACGGCACTATTTACGATCCACGCAGAGGGAAGACCTTTTCTTTTTATGCAAACCTAGCAGAGGATGGCAGCATGAATATATTCGCTTACGTTCTAGGCATGCCTTTTCTGAACAAAAAATTAGTGTGCTACCCAGTCATCAAAGAATAATGAGATTAGGCTATTTATTAATTTTCATGGCTGTACAATTCCTGGGATCCGCTCAAGAAATTATAGTTGATCCCTACAGCCGAACACAATCATGGCTCTCACCAAAATATTTCTACAAACAAGACTACCTTGCTGAGAATCAAGTTAAAGAAGTTTCTGTACTGGGATGGGCCCAAGACGGAACAGTCAGTGTGTTAGTGTATACCGCAATCCACCAATACAACCGGAATGGGCAACCATCATATTTTCAATTTAATGAACACATGATTTATGGTCTTGAGCCTATTAAAAATGAAAAAAAGAGGAAAAAGGTGCATCAAGAAATGACAACGACTGAAAAGTTCATTTTCAAATACAACGAGAACCATCAGCTAACCGAATGCATTGAAATTTACAAAGAAGGAATGTCTGATGGCAGCACCTTTAATCATGAACATAACCTTAACTACACATCAGGTCAATTGGTTGAGCAAACCGCCAAAAATTATTATGCTGATTCTACTAAATCTCCAGAAAAGTGGGACATTGATATCTGGAATACTGTTTACACCTATTCTTCTAAAGACACAATAAAAGAGTATACTACCAACAAATCTGTTTATGCCAAAGATCCCGAAACAAAATATCATGAATGCAATTGTCATTACTCAGATCTTTTTAATAAAACATATGAGCTAGACAGCGCTCAGTACAATAAGGAAGGGAAGCTATTGTATTTTGTAAAAGACATGCACCCACATTCTTTTGGCCCTAAAAAATACAGACAATACCGATACACATATGACGACCATGGAAAATTGAAATCTATCATAACCACATCGGAAGGCAAAGTCCTTAAAGAAGAAGTGGTTCATTACAATGACAATGGTCTTATAAACAAGGTGATCTACAAAAACGACATGGTCTTTTATTTCGAAAATGAATTTTATGAAAATTGAATAATTCAAAGGTCATATTCTTATGCCTTTATTTCTTGGCGACACTTTTCCTAAAAGGCCAACAATTCTCCAATGACCCATTCGATTTTGGCGATAGCCCCTTTTGGGATTTTGTGGTGAATCAAGAACTCTTCATTCAAAACAACGTTGAAGAATTAGAAATGTTGACGGTAGAAGCTCATGATAGCGGCTATTTTATTTCTCAGAATTCTACACGCTACACAATTCGCTTTAATGCGGAAGGATACCCTACTCTTTTTGAATCGAAAACCAGAGTATATACTAAGAGTCCGTGGGTTATTAACCTCATGCTCAACAGACCTGATTGGGAAACCTTAACAACCACCTATTCCTACAACAAAAACTTTAGTCTCACCGGACTTGAAACTCGATATTCATATTCTAGAAACTTCACTGACCTAGAAGAGAAAAAGTTTGTTTACGATCAGAATGGACGTCTTTCAGAAATTTTAAGTGTTGAATCTACTATTCATAAAAGAGCAAAAAATGAGGGAGCCGACTACATACAACACTATCAATTCTTTTACACTACAGATCAACACATCACACATTATACGATGAATGATTTAAAAGATGAAATAGATTCTATTTCCTGCAACTGTCCTCCCAATGCCCTTTTCGGAAAATACCCAGAGTACACGGAGATAGCCCTCAACGAAGATAGGGAGACTTCTGAGATAAAGTTCAATGAAGATTACTTGTACACTTACAAGTATTTCTATGAAAAGGGAAATATGGTAAAAAGGGTTTTTGATCGCTATAGAAGAAAACAAAAGGTTGAACATTGGACCTATTACAAAAACGGGCTGGTAGAGACCATCAGAACTGAAGGTAAAGACGAAATGCTTATTTTTCGCTATACCTTGAAACAATGACCCTTCATTCAGAAAGACTCCATATCACTTCCCTTTTAGAATCAGACATTGAAGATATTCACGAAATGGTGGCTCACGAAGAAGTGGGAGAATTCAATACCATTGGCGTACCCAAAATTCTACTAGAAACCAAAAAACTCTTTCAACCGCTTTTGGTAGAAATCATGAAGCCCATACCACAAAAATATTTTTATGTGATGCGTCTGAAAACCACCAATGATTTTGTTGGAGATATGGGGTTGACTTTAGGGGTTGAGAAGTATAAAAAAGCTGAAATTCATTACAGTCTTCACCCCAAACATTGGGGACATGGATATGCGAGCGAAGCTGTAAAAGCGATGGTCAATTTTGCATTTAAAGAACTAGATCTTCACCGTATTGAAGCAGGTGTGGCTATTGAAAACAAACGCTCCATCACCCTTCTTGAAAAATTGGGTTTTCAACGAGAAGGTCATCATCGAAAAATATTACCTATCAGGGGACAATGGGTTGACAACTATTCCTATGCTGTGCTTATTGAGGATTGGAAGTTTTAACACCTTCCACTCGGCATTTCTCCATTTATTGATACCACTTTATCCAAACGGATAGAAGAACCATCCTTAAGGATCACAAATTCTCCTTCCCCTTTTCTGGATTCTAAGGTTTTTATAAACCCCGAAATCATTTCTCCGGTTTGCAATTCAAGATTTACGTTCTCATTGAGCAAACCTGCAATCTCAAAATGATCGTAAAAACTACAAGCTATAGGTATGTATTTGTCTTTTGTGTTCATAAAAAATCCCCAACTGTTGGTTGGGGATTTATACGTTTATAGCAGATCTAACTTACTCATCATAACTCACGACCAACTTCTTACTGGTTGGGTGACTTTGAC
>JAOARK010000478.1 GCA_025210575.1 Schleiferiaceae bacterium | reverse complement strand
TCCTGGAGGAGCGGATAGAATATTTAGGATTATCGCATCTATCGGGTCTGGAGTACCTTTCATATTGTGCACTATGGTCACAAAGATTGAAGTTGTTAACCATGCCGCCATAAATCCATAAAATGCGCAATATTTATGACTGCGGTAAGTGGTAACTACACTTTCTGCAATCGCTATTAAAACCGCGCTAGCCATAAAAGAATATACCGCTTGCTTCATACCTGCTATTACTGCTAATTCCATATTGTGAACTGCATAATATTGTGTGGAGAAGATCAAAGCTCCCATAAAAACAGCTGCAATAGCCGAATATTTAAATGAAAACTTCTTTTTTATTTTCTCTAAGAATGTTGACAACCGCAAGTAATTTTATCTGCGACAAAACTAAGGCTTAAATAACAATTGAATAATAAAGAAAAAAGATATCCTAACAACCAATATTGATAGAACTCCATTATTGAATTATAATCTTACAAACGAATTTTAGATTATTGCGTTGAACAACTAAAGTGTATACACCATTGCTTAGTTGAGAATCAATATTCTTCTGTTTGAGTTCTGCATTGATTTCTTCGTAAACAAGCCTCCCCATCAAATCGTAAATTAGAATATCGGCTCTATCTATTTCATTCAGTTCAATACTAAAAACACCATTATTGGGATTAGGGAATACTCTTAGAGTATTCTTACCGTATTCTTGAATATTAACCATTGGCAAAGTCTTGTTCAAGTACAAATGGGTAACCACTTTGCCAAAAGCATTCAAACCATATAACATCAGATCCTTCCCCAAGTAATAATCCGCATTCAAGAACTCTACATTTCCATGGGAGACTCCTTCAAAAGGCATGTTACTGACTTCAGTAAAAACTCCTTGTCCGTTGTTTAAAAACAAGCTTGCGACCTTATTCGAATTCGGCTCTATCCCGATCAAAAAAACATCCAGATCACCATCCGAATCCACATCATTAGTCGCTATAGAACTTTTATTCAATTGAGGAAGACCATGAAGTTGTACAAGTGCAAAATTCCAGCCCCCTTGATTTAAGAAGACCTCGGTTTTATAATCACCAGTAATTATTAAATCTGGGGCATTATCATTATTCAAATCCACCAATTCTACATCTCCCTTTCCATACATGCCAAAAATGTTATTTGTCACAACACTAAAATTTCCTGTACCTCCATTATTGTAAATTCTTGTTGGCGATAAGTAACCCGAAAAGATAAAATCTTCGTCCTGATCTTGATCTATATCACCAACAGCTATTTTAGAATTTGATGACGTTTGTATTGAATTAGAACTGCTCAAGGTGAATTGGCCCGAACCGTCATTTAAGTACAACTCTGACTTTTGAGTAACAATATCGAAACCCAACCCCGTAGCAATTAAATCCAAATCATTGTCTCCATCTGCATCAATAAACTCAACGTCACCTGTTATAGCAGGAATAACATTTGAAACAGCAACTCCTTGGTATCCATTATTACCATCATTCAGAAATAGCCGATTACCACTGATATAGCTTTTTCCGAAAAGATCGAGATCGTTATCTCCATCTACGTCTCCCGAAATAAAATCACCTCCATAAGCCAATCCATTTTGAGGAGATTCACTCAACTTCTCATATCCAAATCCGTTACTTTTAAATATTGTTCCACCCAATATTACATCGTCTAAAAATTGATTTGGTGAACCAAGCTTTGTAACTGTAAATGGTCCAGTAATCCCTTCAAAAGGACCTAAATTAACTCGTGTAAACTGCCCCATTCCAGCATTGATGTACATTGCTATACTGCCATAGGTACTGTAATAGCCTCCATTGCCCGTAATCAACACATCCTCGAGTGTGTCACCATCTAAATCGCCAATCACAATATCAGATTCACTCACCCCATAAAAGCCAGAATAAATAGATTGAGTAAAATTGCCAAATCCATCATTTATAAACAGCAAACCATCCTTATTAATGGCATTTATGCTACCCATGAAAATTAGATCAAGATCTTGGTCGCCATCGGCATCGAAAAGTTCAAGTTCGCAACCGTAAGAGGTCCAAATAACATTATTCATGGTATCGACAAACACTCCACTCCCATCATTCATCAAGACTTTGACATTACCCGTGGTATTCGTTAGAATCATGTCTGTATGTCCATCTGAATTAAAGTCTCCAAACTCAAAATCTCCATGTCGACTAATATCAAACACAACATTGGCCGTATCTAAATAATACCCACCGAGACTATCATTTAAGTACAAATGACCAATTTCATTAAAGGAAGAATCCAAACCTACAAGCATCATATCCAAATCCCCATCATTGTCAACATCTGCAAAATTGGGCTTACCTTGAAATAGAGGCTCAACTAAAGGAAAGCTGTCTAGTGTAAATACACCTTGCCCATTGTTTTTTTGCACGTAGAATTTAGATCCTATTGGAACAGGAAGTGTAGGATGGATAATGTGTTCTGTGTAAAACAAATCTTCATCTCCATCATCATCAAAGTCAGCAACGCTTTGCGAACCATTTAACATAATTGGTAGGCTGTTCAGCGTATCTTTCAAAAAGTTTGCTCCTCCAAGATTCCAGTAAAGATCAGACCTTCCAGACGTACCGTCTGCACCTGTAATAAGTAAATCCTGATCTTGATCACCGTCAAAATCTCTTATGGTCACTTTACTCCAATGAACACCCACAAATGGCATCCCTAACTTCCGAACAAAATTCCCCTTGCCATCATTTATGTGTAAATGGCAAATCAGGTTTCCGTTATCCATCTTTCCTGTAACAACCACGTCTAGATCTTGGTCTCCATCCAAATCAGCAAGACCTAAAGACCCATTAAGAACATCTTTAAAATCATAATAGATCTGTGGTGCTGTTGGCGGAGGTCCAACGCGTTCAAATTGTATATTTTGAGATATACCAGATGAGAAAATTGCACATCCAGAAAACAATAGAAATAGATACCGTAAACTCAACATGATCTTGTTCGATTTGGTTTGACACCAAAGCTACGAATATAATTTGTTGATAATCAGAATAATGCACTCGAAATGCAGAACCGAAAAAAGAGCCATCAAGAAAATATAGACTCCTAATACACTGAGTTTTCGGATTGTAACGTTATCTAATTATATCCCCATTACTCACTTCTTAAAAATTAATTTCATGTAAAGAGATTACGTAATCAAAACTTAAAAACTGTGCAAAGGAGTCTTCCCTTAATAGCGTTGGTATTTATATCCTTGATTTGTAATGCGCAAAACCAACTTGGTCTTCATACGGGCAACTATATGGGAGTAACAGCATTAGGCCATAACCCAGCATTCTTTGCGGCAAGTCCATTAATATGGGATGCTCAACTTTTATCTGGAGGAACCTTTGTCGAAACAGATTACGTTTTCATTCACCATAGCAATGTGAGCCATTTGCTAACCACGTCAAAATCAATTGAACGATTCATCCCCGAGGTACACTTACAGATGAGTGATCAACATTTGTACTACCAATTTGTGGAAGGTCAAAAACCCATGCGGCATAACGTCAATGCTTTTGCAGGAACACCTGCATTTGCAACACGAATCAACCATAAATGGAGTGCTGGGTTTTATGTAAAAATGCGCCAGGCTTTTAGTGTAGAAAATCAAGATCCAGAGCTATCACTTCCGATACTTGAAGCATGGCAAATACCCACAACAAAGAATATCGCTCCAACAAATGCTGTCGGCATGGTTTGGAGTGAATACGCCTTGAATATTGCACATACCACAAAAATTAGCGGAAAGAGTTTGAGCATTGGTCTAAACACAAAACTTCTCGTTGGTCATCAAGGACTTTATGTTCATTCTCCCGATCATTTAAACATTACAAAACTCTATGATCATTTTATGGCTGGAGAAGCAAATGTGGAGTATGCTTTTACCTATTTAGATGAGGAATTCAATTTGAATGCGAATGGCCTAGGTTTAGGTATTGATATTGGTGTTGTTTTTTCTGAGCAAGATGGCGATCATCCTTGGAGATTAAGCGCGGCAATAACCGATCTTGGAGCAGTAAATTTCACCAAACATGGAGAAAGACATTACATAAGAACAGAAACCAACGCTATCATACCTGAACCAACTTTTGACAATGTGAATAACATCAGAGAATTCGCGGCTGCATTGAGCAACAGCATCTATAATAATCCCAGTGCAACTCTACAAGGAAATGATTTTGGTATTTTAACTCCTGCAGGGTTCAATTTTAATTTTGATATGCAAATCGCAAACAATGTATTCTTTAATGGAAGTGCCGTTCGAAAATTTGTTGTTAACCCAAGGCAATTGCATAAAGAGAATTACCTCGCCACTTCTATCAGATATGAAACTTCATTTCTTGAAATCGGACTACCTTTTGTCCTTTATCAAAACAATGATTTTAGACCGGGTGCGTGGGTAAGAGTAGGGCCTGTTACAATAGGCTCAGATCATGTTGGCAGCTTGTTCTTTAAACAAAAACAACTTTCTGGATCAGACATCTACTTTGCAATAAAGCTGAATAATCTCAACCTTAAGTCGAGAGATAAAAACCGTAATAATCCAGAGGATTGCTTTTGGCAATAATTCCCATTTAATCGCCTTTTTTTCAGTGTTCTATTTTCTACTTTTGCCCACTTCTCTTTTCAGCATTTTATGCGATGAAAGGGAATTAAACTTTTGCAATACATGGCGAACAACGAAGATACCATTGAGGTATATGGAGCACGGGTGCATAACCTAAAAGACATTGATGTTACAATTCCTCGTAACAAGCTTGTTGTAGTTACCGGACTTAGTGGAAGTGGTAAATCTTCGTTGGCATTCGATACCATTTATGCAGAAGGACAGCGGAGATATGTTGAAACATTTTCTGCTTACACCCGTCAATTTTTAGGAGGCTTAGAAAGACCCGATGTTGACAAAATAAATGGCCTAAGTCCCGTCATTTCCATTGAACAAAAAACCACCAGCAGAAATCCAAGATCGACCGTAGGTACGGTAACCGAGATCTACGATTTTCTTCGCTTGTTATACGCTAGAGCCGCAACAGCCTATTCTTATAACACGGGTGAAAAAATGGTAAGCTATACAGATGAGCAGATCATGAATCTGATCACTGAGCAATACATGAGTAAGAAGGTGGCCAT
>JAOARK010000477.1 GCA_025210575.1 Schleiferiaceae bacterium | reverse complement strand
TAAACTTTTCATGCCTTAGAAATTACTTGTAATTGACATTTGTAATCCATTGGATGCAGGTACAAATCTACAAACTCCTCCAACACAGAAGATACCGCTAGGTTGTCTTCCATAACCCAATTGTACTCGGGTAGGTCCATTGCTATAGGCAATATTGGCATAAGGGTAATTCAGACGATAATTTTCGTTCGGATTACCGTAGTTGTAAATGTTTTGTAAGCTAAAGAACCAGTGGGGAGAAATTGAATATTCAACTAAACCTAATACCATTGACCCCGCTCCTAAATCATCAAAAGACCTACCGGTTTGGTCTTGCTGACTAAATAGGCCTTGCACCTCAAAACGTAAATAATGCTTTGGCTTGATTTTGTATTGCATTTCAAGAACGAACTCATTCAGATAAATAAGACTTGGAGTCTTTTTAATCATGTCTTCATCAAAAAGTCCTTTGTTTAACAAATCAAAATTATACTCCACATTCAAATACGTAAACTGCATTTTCCATTTGCGACTTAGCTTCTTCTTAAAAGAGACGTTGAAATCTTGATAATATTTCACTTGTCCTAGACGAAACCAGTCCGTTACATATCCTTGAGTACCAGGAGTGCTAATAGGAGTAGCATCATCTATTGGGGCTTTGTAAATACTGCCCGCATAGGCATAGTTGATAAACAATTGCATGCCGTATTTACCTCCCAAGAATGTTCCCTTATGGAAATTGTAAGTGAATTCTGCTTGAAAATTTTGCTCACCCGTAATTTGTGTGGCATATGGGTAAAGGGCAGGTAGCGTATATGTATGATACCTTGTACCTGCTGGAATGAAGTTCACTAGGGCTTCGATTTGTTGCGCGTTTCTTTCTGATCTAAACGACATGTTATCTACGCGCTTCGCATTAATCATGAATCCGAAATCCTTATTCGCATAGTTTACCGTAACGGTCAATGCTTCACCGTCTTTATAGATGTAGCGGTTATCTATACTAGGGTCATTGATCTTATATACATACTCGGCAAAAATTCCAAGGCCTCCAGATTGCATATTCACACGTCCAGCCCATGAACCTACGTTTTGTGGAAGATTATAAATCGGGCTATTATCTGGTTCAAATTTACTCACGAAGCTACCTCCAACAGTCCATAATGTTTTGTTGTCGCGCATTCTTGGTATCAATTCATTAAAGAAGATCTCCCCATCGATACCACGAACTAAACCAGCTGCTTTATCAAAGTATTTTCTTTGTTTACCAATAATACCTTTAACCGTAATACCACTTTTAGAGTACTTCACTCGAGCTCCATCGAAAACGTTGTCATATCCCAATCCGCGTTCTTCGTATGCTCTCAAGATCATACCACTTCCAAATTGCTCGTAAAAGTGACCTGCGGTTACATCAAGACCATGCGTATTGTATTGTAAAAAGCGATAGGTAATGCCTTCACCTCGGTAATTCTGAGGGAATCCTACCATTACATTTTGATAATTCTCGTATCGAACTCCGGCAGTAAACCCTCCACGTGTATAAACGAGGTTCATAAAACCTTGTCCTAAAAAACGTTCATCTGGGTACGCTTCGCCATTAGGATCAAGAATGGTATCCTGAACATAAAGCTGTCCATCAAATTGAAAATTTCCGTGTAGTTCTCCTGTGTTAATGCTTTGAGCAAAGCCAACAGTTCCGCCTAGTATAAAAAGGCCGAGTAATAGTTTTCTCATCTATCTGTTCCTCAATAAAGAATGTTATTCTACAGACTCGCCTGCAGCAACTTTTTCTAGTACTTCGTATAGCTCGTCTTCATCGCCAAGAGCGTATCCTGTATGCTGCCAAACAACATTTCCGTTTCCGTCTAAAACAAATGTGTGAGGGATATTGTTCACACCCATTCCTCTTTTGAAATCTTGATTTTCATCAATATAGATTTCATACTCCCATCCTTTTGTTGTAGCCAAAGGACCTACTTTACCAGAGTTTCTTGCATCATCAATACTAACGGCAATAAGTTTCATGCCGATTTCGTCTTGCCAATCCTCATAGATTTCTGAGATCGCATCAAGTTCTCTCATGCATGGCTTACACCACGTTGCCCAAAAACTAATCACTATAGGCTTTCCTTCATTAGAAAAAGTAGAGGTATTTATAGCCTTGCCATCTGTGGTTGTCACCTGAATTTTTGGTAAGGAGTTTTGAGCAAAACTCATTGCTGTAAATAGAACCATTGCGGCTAACACTAACTTCTTCATCTTTAACTGTTTTATTTCTTAATATAAGGGCAGCGAATATAGGACAATCTACTAAAGCACAAAAAATTGTGCCAAATGTTTAGTTATATTTGCGGCTTATAGAAAACACAAAACATAGTTATAGATGCGTAAAATATTTACTTTTTTATCGATTTTATTCGTTGGCGGATTAGCCGCACAGTCACTTGAACTAGTGTCTCAAGACAACAAAGTTTATTATGATGCATACACTGCTGGTACAGATGTAGATGCAGGAGTAAAGGTGAAAAACAATAGTGCTACTGCAAAAACTTTTAAAGTAAGAGTTAACCCAACAACTGGAGCTCTTTGTAGTGTTCACTATTTCTGTTGGGATTTATGCTATACTCCAGGTGTGCTAGTTAGTACTGGATCATTGGTAATTCAACCAGGACAAACAAACGATTTGTTTAAAGGTTACATTGTTTCTTCTGGAAACGGTACTTTGGGTACATGTAGCTTGACTTATACTTTCTTTAATGTAGATGATGCAAACGATACATTACAAGTAACTATTGACTGGGAATCTGTAGACAATATTAGTGTTGGTGAAAATGAGCCTACTGTAGCAGCTGTTTTCCCAAATCCTGCTAAGGACTTTGTGAAAGTGAGAATGAACAATGTAAACGAAGGTCAATTTCAAATTGTTAACGTAATTGGTCAAACAGTGAAGACTGCTGATATTTATAACGCAACAAGTGAATTGAATATTGATGTTACTGACTTAGAATCAGGCGTATATTTCTATTCTTTAATTGTTCAAGGTCAGGCGGTAGAGACGAAAAGACTTGTGATCTCAAAATAATTAGACTTTAAGTCGAAGGAAGGAGCCTTTTTATGGCTCCTTTTTTTTTGTGGTAAGTTTTAACTCTCAATAAAACAGGGGGTTAGGTATAAAAAAGTGAGCGGAAAATAATTTTCGCTGCTGGGTATATGAAATTTCTATTTTTGGCGTTTTATTTACCCGTTTGGCACTTAAACTGAAGAATTAAATGTATCATCATTTACGCGGAAGGTTGGTTGAGAAAAATCCAACTTATGTGGTTGTAGAATGTGGAGGCGTTGGTTACATGGTACACATATCATTAACTACCTATTCTGGGTTACCAGAAGAAGAGAACTGCATGCTCTATACCTCCTTTATAGTGAGAGAAGATGCTCAACTTCTTTATGGTTTTGGTACCAAAAAGGAAAGAGAAATATTTGAACTACTTATTTCAGTTTCTGGAGTAGGTGCCAACACAGCCAGACTAATACTATCCTCATTAACACCAACCGAAGTAATAGAAGCCATAAGCTCTGAAAATGTAGCTCTTTTACAATCTGTAAAAGGTATTGGTGCCAAATCGGCCCAAAGAATAATAATCGATTTGAAAGGTAAGGTTCTAAAGACCTTAGGAGGAGAAGAAACAGAAACTTTGAAAAAAGATGTTTCTAGTGTACGAAATGAAGCTTCGCAAGCGTTAGAAGTTCTTGGTTTTAATAGAAGCAGAATAGACAAAATTGTTTCTAAGCTGTTGAGTAGTAATGCAGAACTTAGTGTGGAAGAGATTATTAAGCAAGCCCTTAATCAGTTGTAAAGCGTGAGGATATTGAAGAAAATTATTTACATTCTGGTATTCTTGCCTTTATTCAATCAGCTAAAAGCTGATGTGGAAAAGTATCATGAAGATGAAGGGGTAAAGAAATCTTCTGTCAATCTTCTGGTTGCACCTGTAGATACTACTGAAAAAGACACTACACTACCTTACCCATATACTGGGCAAGATGGAGGAATGTACTTGAATTCTCCTTCAAACTTTACAACAGAAGTACAGTATGACCCTGAGACGGGGATGTACATTATCTATGAGAAAATTGGCGACTTATTGGCACGTCCACCTCGGTTTTTAACAGCTGCTGAGTATCAAGCCTATTTATACGAAAAGCAGAAATCAGAATACTGGAAAGAAAAGATTAAAGCCAATTCACAAAACGGAAATAACAATCGTGGTGATGATGGTTTGATTCCTCAAATACAGGTCAACAACGAAGTGTTCGGAAAGATCTTTGGTACCAACGTGATTGATATTAAACCACAAGGTAGTGCCGAGGTGATCTTTGCAGGCCGATACCAAAAGATTGATAACCCTATTCTACCAGAAAGAAACCGAAGTACATTCAACTTTGATTTCGACCAGCGCATTCAAATGAATGTGACGGGAAAGATTGGTACGGCTCTACAACTTGGACTGAACTACGATACTGAAGCAACCTTTGCTTTTGATAATAAAATGAAGCTCGAGTATAACGGAGATGAGGATAATATCATCAAGAAACTCGAGATGGGTAATGTGAGCTTGCCTACTAATAGCTCGCTAATTACTGGAGTACAAAGTCTATTTGGTATTAAAGGCCAGTTTCAATTCGGGAAAACTACCGTTACGGGTGTATTCTCTGAACAACGAAGTCAATCTCAATCTGTAAATGTTCAAGGTGGAGGTACACAACAACAGTTTGAAATTCGCGGAGATAACTACGAAGCTAACAAGCACTATTTCTTGTCTCAATACTTTAGAGATACCTACGAGAAGCACTTGGAAAATATGCCGTTGAATACCTCTCCGGTGCAAATTACCAAAGTAGAGGTCTGGGTTACAAATACAAGAAGTAGTACACAAGATGTAAGAAATATTTTGGCCTTTATGGATTTGGGAGAAATGGATTCTGGCGCATACCGTAATGATGATGCAAATCTTCCAGGTATGAAGATTTTCCCGGGACCGAATCCAGCACCTTATGGCTTACCTTCTAATAAAAACAACACATTAGACCCTGCCACATTAGCGGCTCAGTATCCCGGAGTACGAGATGTTGCACAAGCCAATTCAATATTACAGTCAGAACAATTAGATGAATCTGTTGAATTTGTTGAATTGGCAAATGCTCGAAAGTTAGATCCGCGTCAGTATAATTTTCATCCACAGCTGGGATATTTATCATTGAATAGCTCTTTGAATCAAGATGAGATTCTGGCGGTAGCATTCCAGTATACCGCTTACGGAAGTACCTATCAAGTAGGTGAATTTTCTAATGATGGGGTTACACCACCAAAGTCGATCATCTTAAAGATGTTGAAGAATTCCATTCTAAATGTGAATACACCGGTGTGGGATCTGATGATGAAAAACGTTTACTATTTGGGAGCCTCTCAAATTGATAGAGATGAATTCTATCTAGATGTACTTTATCTGAATGACGAAACGGGAGTGCCTATTCCGTTTTTACCAGATGGAAACTTAAAGGATGAGCTATTATTGAGAGTTGTTGAGCTAGATCGCTTGAACGTGAACAATGACCAACAACCTGATGGTTTGTTTGACTTTGTGGAAGGGGTAACGATTAACTCAAAAACTGGACGAATATTTTTCCCTGTAATCGAACCTTTTGGTACAACAGTTCATGATAAACTTGATAATGAAGTATCACGACAGAAATATGTTTTCCAAGAACTGTATGACTCTACTCGATTTAAAGCACAAGAGCAAACGAGAAAGAATAAGTATATGTTCAGAGGGCGCTATAAATCGGCTTCTGGGTCTGAGATTTTCTTAAATGCATTTAATATTCCACAAGGTTCTGTAACAGTAACAGCTGGAGGAACTAAACTTATAGAGAATCAAGATTATACGGTAGACTATAGCCTTGGTCGTGTAAAAATTATTAATGATGGTATTCTAGCTTCGGGAGTACCTATTCGTGTATCTTTTGAGAATAACACCTTGTTTGGAGTACAAACCAAGACTTTTATGGGTGTGACCTTCGATCATCGTGTAAGCGAAGATTTCAATTTTGGGGGTTCGTTGTTACGAATGTCTGAGCGCCCGATTACGCAAAAAGCAAATATTGGAGAAGAGCCTATTGCCAATAACATTTGGGGTTTAAATGGTAATTACCAAAAAGATGCCCCTTGGCTTACGCGATTTGTTGATGCCATCCCTGGTATAGATACGAAAGCGCCTTCAAGTATTACCGCACAAGGTGAGTTTGCTCATTTAATTCCAGGTTCACCTAAGGGGATTAAGATCAATGGAGATGAGACTACCTATTTAGATGATTTTGAAAGTAGTCAAAGTGAAATAGACATTAAAGGGTGGAACAACTGGGTTTTGGCTTCAACACCTCAAAAGCAGCCGGATCTATTCCCAGAAGGAGATGTAACCGGAGTATTGGTGAATAACTACAACCGTGCAAAATTGGCCTGGTATGTAATTGATCCCGTTTTCCATACAGGTTCATCCGCAACGCCTCAGAATATTAAAGACGACAAGACGATCATTTCACAGAATGATCAAAGGCAAGTATTGCTTGAAGAGGTATTCCCGAATATTTCGATTGATAACTCTACTCCACGAAATGTGGCGACTTTAGACTTGAGCTATTATCCAAAGGAAAGAGGGCCTTACAATTTTGATGTGGAAGGTGAACCAGGGTATTCTGCAGGATTATTAAGTAATGGTGAATTGGATGATCCAGGCTCCAGATGGGGTGGGATTATGAGACCTTTGACCATTAATAACTTTGAAGAGCAGAACATTGAATTTATTCAGTTTTGGGTAATGGACCCTTATGTTGACAATCCGAATCATGAGGGTGGAGATCTGTACTTCAACTTAGGTAGTGTATCTGAAGATATTTTACGTGATGATAGACAAGCCTTTGAGAATGGGATTGACCTAAATGCGGATTTGACCAAAATGGATAGTACCATCTGGGGATTTGTTCCAAAGATTCAACCTATTACAGAGTTTTTTGATAATGACCCGAGCACACGTCCCGTGCAGGATGTTGGATATGATGGTATTAATGACCTGAATGAAAGAAGATGGGAGTATGATGGAACCTCTCCATATACAAC
>JAOARK010000049.1 GCA_025210575.1 Schleiferiaceae bacterium | reverse complement strand
GCCTTGGTGTTGCGCGCAGGACTGGCAATGCATCAGGGTTTTGTTGAAGCTTTTGATGAATCTGACCATTGTTTTATTTCTGCCTATAGAGAAGAGGGCGATAAGCACAACATAAAAGTTCATGTAGACTATTTGGCCAGCCCAGACCTAAGCAATAGAACGGTAATAATGATAGATCCTATGCTGGCTACTGGAACGAGTATGGTTCTTGGCTATAAAGCTCTTTTGAGAAATGGTACTCCCAAAAAGATCTATGGAGCGGGCATAGTAGCAGCACCTGAAGGCGTTGAATTCATTAAAGAACATATTCCTGAAATGGAGAAATTTTGGACAGCATCTATTGATGAAGGGTTGAATGACAGAGCCTACATCGTTCCAGGGTTAGGTGATGCTGGCGACCTTGCCTATGGTGAAAAAATAAGCCAATAGGTTCTAGATTCATGGCAAGACCTTTGCATCAAGCAAGGTGATGAAAATCCAAATTACCAACTTCTACCTGCATTTTAAGCGTTATATAATTGAACTGCTAAAACGTACTGCTATGAAAACTCTTTGGCAAACCCCGCTTGGGATTGCCCCAATCTTCCTATGCTTTTTTATGAGCATTATAGGACAATCTCAAGCTCAATCATTGCTCAATAAAAAATACAGTAAAGAGACCTTTATTTATGAATTAGACGCTGAGCAATACCAAAGAATATCTAAAGGTGAACATCCTGATAGTGTGGATGCTTTTAGAACTTTGGTTAAAACCTATAACTCCGATTCATTATTTAATTATGAGTCTTTGCCTTACGGACATTATTTCGAAGTAAAAGCGGTAGAGAACCAAATTCGATATACCCTTAAATCAAATGATTATTTCAATGTTCATACTTATGGAGTGATGGACGAAACCTGGCTAATTCTTGCTGATCCAAAAGATGAAATAATTGATGACGCTCAAGTTATTATTGATGAAAAAGCATTTGAATACAACGCCAATTGTGGTTGTTATCCAATTCCGGTAAAGAAGGCCAACGGAGAAGCCTTGATCAAAACGAAGCAATATTATACTTATAGAAATTTACAATCTATAAAACCACAAAAACAACCCTATAAAAACGACTATAACGATTATAGAAATGCTAATTACAAACAAAGGATTCTTCCAGGTTATTTGGTCACTCACAAACCGAAATACAGACTATATGATACTGTAAAAGTCAAGGCATTTTTAATGTTTGAGAATGGAAGGCCTTGGAATAATTCAGTTCATTTTAGGTTAGTTGATGAGCGAACCAATAAAAGGGTTTATCAATCAAACCGAATAGCTAAAGTTTCTAAAGGGGCTTTTGTTCATGATATCTATCTTCCAGATTCACTTAAAATAGATCAATCCTATAGAATTGAAATCTACGATGCTCGTAATGAGATTCTATTAAAAAGACATCAATTCAGACTGGAAGATTATGAGCTAGACGAATCGAATGTCTATTTAGCATTTCCGCTAAAAGATCATTTTTATAAAGGTGAAAAAATTGAATTTCTCTTATCGGGAAAAGATGTCAATAAACTTCCTTTATTGGATGTTTCTGCAAGAGTAAAGGTTCTGTGTTCTCAGTATGTGAGCACGGAAAGTGATTTCCTTTTCGTTCCGAATATATGGTATCAGAAATGGTATGAAACTCGTGTTCTTTTAGATGCCTCTGGAGAGCATTTGATTCAACTTCCTGATTCATTATTTCCCGATGGAAACTTTGTTTTCAAAGTTGATGTTGAATTTACAGACCATAGACTACGAAAGGAACAAAGGAGCTTTTTATTTAATTACCACCATGCCAAGGAGAGTTATGAATTAAGACTGCGAGGTGATTCGATTCTTCTATTGCATAAAGTTTTAGGCAAGATAGAGAATGGCAAAACAGGAGTGTTGAATTCATACAGAAACAACAAACTGCTAGAATCTCAAAAGGTGTCATTATCTGCTAAGCTCCAAGTAAATCTAGCGGCAACTTCTTATAAATTATACGTTGATAGAAAAGAACAAGCAGTCTTAAACTTACCTGACCAGTTAGATCAACTATTAACAATTGAGGGCATACGTACTCATGACTCAATTGTATTAGAGGCCATAAACAAGTTAGACATTGATTTTAGCTACAGAATATTCAAGAAAAAGGAGTACGTGGCAGGAGGAAGAGGAAAGCAACTCGCATTTAAAACTTCAGACAACTCGTTGGATGCCTACCACTTGATTTACTCGGCAGTTTGGCATGGTGATTTTTATGTATGGGAGCGTTCGTTTCATATAGAAGAAAAGAAATTGAATGTCATTATTCAGCAAAAAGAAGCCGTTTATCCAGGTGAAAAATTAGATGTTGTTGTAAAAGTTACAGATTATAAAAATCAACCTGTACCTAAGGTAAACTTAACTGCTTGGGCTAGTAATATGAAATTTGCGGAAGCTATTCAATCACCTGAGCTACCTTATTTTGGGCGGTTACCTAATACACTCCTAAGTACTTTTAATGCCACCAATAACACATTAGGTTACTCAGGTAGACAACCTTTAAATCCTAGATATTACGAAAGGTTTAACCTTGATAGAACCCCGTTTTACCACTTGTTTTTCACTCCTAAAGGAATAGGCTTTTATACACAAGATTCAACATCGCGTAGTGCACTTCTTCAAGTACATGTGCATAACAATTACAATCAGCAACCCATATATGCCATTTTATTGAATGACGAACCGGTTTTCCTGTACAACACGACTATAATGATGCCTCAGGTATATCGTGTTAAATCAGGAACATATAACCTCAAGATAAGAACTAGAAATGAATGGGTAGAATTAAATAGGGTCAAAATAGAGGAAGACTTAAAAACTTTCATTGGAATTAATCTAGGGCTCAAGGAAGCTTCAAAACAAATGACAGTCACTCCGGTTGATTCTGTTCCATTCGTTCTTGCAGAGCGGCAAAAATTTGAAAATCATTATCTCTTGTTTCGCAATGTCGCAGGACATAACATGTATTTAACACAAGATAGTCTTGTTGTAAATCTAGCAGGAAATAAAAGACCTTTTAACTATACAGATCGAGATGAGGGAGGAGGGTACTTGAAAATAGGGCCGTTTAAAAAAGGGGAGATTAAAGTGGTGAATTTATCTACAGACAGTATTTACAGTTTCTACTTTGAGCCAGGATATCTCTATGAATCCGTTATGGATACCATTAAGATCATTAAGCCAAATCTTATTCCTGATGTTTATCAAAACGATCGCTATCAATACGCAAATGTGCATACCAATTTCGATGCGTTACCCTTTTCAATTCCTAAACTCAGAAAGAAAAAGGAGAAAGAAGCGATAGAAAAAGTGATTAAAGAGGTTACTGAAAAAGAAATTGACATCAATAACCCTATTCGTAATAAGCTACTTCGAACTATTCCACCATCCTTATACCCACCCAATTATCCAGCTTATGTTTCTGTGAAGAATAACACAGGTAAATCAATTAAATGGATTGTACTGAGAAACAAAGAAAACAAGAAGTCAGGTGTTTGGATCAATAGTTGGCCTCAAAGCTATCCTTTTGCTCAAGGGGAGTATAAAGTCACCGCGGTCTATTCGGATAGCACTTATGCTCAACAATTGCTATGTATTCAAGACAGCGGAGCGAATCACATTGTTTTACATCCTCACCGAATTAAATCTTATAACAAAGGGTTAATTGATTCTTTAAAGGAAGACATCATTGAATTGAATAGAGCACCTTTAATTGATTTTAGATATGCTCCAAAGACTGTTAGTCATTATACCGTTAGTTATGTAAACAATAAAAATTCGAACCTTAGACTTTCTGGATATTTTCTAAATGCAAGAAAAGACCCCATGTATTCAGTAGTGTTGTTTTTAGAAAAGAAAGGTAAGTTCATAGAAGGTGCGGTGACCAACCAAGATGGATATTTTGAAATCAACGACATAGATCCAGGGGTGTACACTTTAAAAGTTCGGATCAATCGCTTCAAGGAATGGATTATTCAAGCTGTTGTAATAGAGAAAAATAAAGAAACCAGGCTCTTGGTTATTGAGGAGTTATCTATTGAAAATCTACAAGAGATTCAAGAAATAGAACTTGTAGACGAATATTACATTGAACCGAGCAGAACAAATTCGGTTAAAAGTTCTGAGCAAATCACAAATTTACCAATAAGAAGTACCAATAGCATTGCCGCCATGACACCTGGAGTTCAAATAGGATATGACGGTGAACTAAGATTTCGAGGTGCACGAAGTTCTAATTCTGCCGTTTTTATTGATGGTGTCAAGGTAAGGGGAGATGCAGCTTTACCCAGAGAATCAATAGCCTTAGAAGAGGTTCAAATCAGTGGGATGCCTGCTCAATATGGATATATAGCAGGAAGTGAGGTTAAATTGAAAGATGTATCAGCTTTTCAAGCTGGAGAAGTTTCTGATAAGTATGTGAACTATATTACTGAAGAGAATCCTGCTCCAAAGCTGCTAGATCTCAAGATAGAGGGTACAACGAATAGAATACGCAAGGAATTCAGAGATTATGGGTATTGGGTTCCGAATCTAATTACTGATAAGTCAGGTCAAGTTCAGTTTTCAGTAACGCTACCCGATAACATTACACGGTATAAATCCTTTATTCCGGCCATTAGTATGAAGAAACAAACCGGAATGGGCACGGCATACCTTCAAGCGTACAAGCCTTTGAGTGCCGTCCTTGCTTCTCCTTATAGTCTAGTTGATGGAGATCGAATAGAACTTGAAGGAACTGTACTGAACTATTTAGATGAAGATCAGGTTGTTCGATATAAATGGGATATGAACGGTAAGACGTTAGAATCAGATACAGCATTTATTGAACGATTGGAGTTTTTAACCTATGCCTTAACTGCACAAAAAGGCAAAAAGAGATTGACCTTTTCTCTGCAAACAGATGAAGGCTATATAGATGGTGAAGAGAGAGTTATAAACACCAAACATAATGGGGTCGTAGCTACAACAGGGTTTTATTTGGATCAAATTCAAGATACTGTCATTAATTATGTTGTAGATAACTCTATAGAATCGCAAGGGTATGTAATCACCAACAACACGTTAGACGTGTATAAGAGAACACTAGAGCGTCTTAAAAATTACAGATATGGATGTAATGAACAAACCGCTTCTAAATTGAAAGCTCTGGTGTTGGAGAAAAAAATGACTCTTTTAGAAGGTGAAGCTTTTCTCAACGATAGGGACATTTACAAATGCATCCGAATTTTAGAAAGAAATCAGCAAAAAGATGGCTCTTACGGATGGTGGGGCCCCAATGGAAGTGATCATTTTATTACGGGCTATGTACTAGAAGCATTAAATATGGCGGTAGCTGAAGGGTATAGAACAAAAAGTCACATGAAGGCAGCCGCTTTTTTAGGAGAGAAAATGGACGACCTGAGTACTCCAAGAAAATTAACAGCGTTAAAAAGCCTTTCTTCTATTCCTTATCCATTTGATTATGAAAAACAATTGTTGGAGTTAGATACACTGAATTTAAATGAACACCAAGATCTATTGTTATTGATGATTAAACAAAACTTAGGTAAGAAGGTCGATTTAAATGAAATAATCAAAAAAGTGAGTTACACAAAAAGTGGAGCTTATTGGGGTATTAAGCTGTTTAATATTGAAACGAACAAATGGACAACCTCAATGTTGGCTTATCAGTTAATTAGCAAAGAAGAAGGTAATGACAGTTTGCTACGAGAGGTAAGACGTTATTTCATGAATCAAGATCCAGGGCGTATAAACACAATTCAACAAGCGGATATGCTTGATGCATTTTTTAACGACCTCATGAAAGAAAAGAGATATGGAAAAGAAGTTGAAGGATCTGTTAAAGTTAAAGGCAATTCAATATCTAAATTCCCAATTGAATTGACATACAGTCCTGGTGATACTGTTGATCTGCAATGGAAAGGAAAGCAATTCAATGTTTTCTCCTATCAAGAAAATCTTACTTCAAATCCCATTGGCATCGATAGTATTGCCACAATAGAGAGTTATTTTGAAATAAAGAATAAAAGAGTGGAGGAGGCACATTGGAATCAACAGATTCAGTTAAAGGTGGAAGTAGTTGTACCCAAAAAGATGGAGTATGTGCTTGTTGAAGTCCCATTACCAGGCGGCTTCAGCTACAATTCATCAAAACCATCCAAAAAACATCCAAATGAAATCCAACGTGAAGAATTTAGGGATCTTACAGCAATAGCTTGCAGAAGGCTAGAACCAGGTAAACACTTTTTCACAATAGAGTTAATACCAAGATTTAAAGGAGAGTTTACCGTACTTCCAGCAGAAGTTGGCCCAATGTACTTTAACGGATTGAAAAGTTATTCATCAAAATTCAGTATAAAAGTAGTTGAAGGCGAAGTGGTTGAGGAGAATAAATAAAGGTCTAAGTATAAAAAAGCCTCACTAACTTTAGTGAGGCTTTTTTATATAATGAATGGAAATTATTACAATTCCATTTGCTTTTTCATCTTTTTCGCAAGTCCATCTTTGTGGAACATGATAGAGATAGTTTTGTAACGTACAAACGCTTCAGATACATGTAAATATCCTGTTCTGTAGCCATTGGCGCGATCTCCCCATGAGTTCTTTACAATATAATACTTTGTACCGTTTTGATCTTTAACTCTACCTGTAATCTGCATACCATGGTCATCTTGTGTTTGATAATTATCGTATGCTTCTTGACGGTTTTCTTGAGTAATTACCATTTCTTCATGTGGAGTTTCAAAATGAGCCATTCTTTCTTCTGCACTCATTTTCTTTAGATCTCCAACAGGAACAATAGCCAATCCGCTTTTAAGTGAAAATCCTTTTTCAGATACATCTGTAGCCCAGCTTACAGTATAACCATTGTCTAGAGCATTATCTAATGCAGCCATCATATCGTCAATAGGCATGTTGTAACTATCTCCCCAAGCCCAGTTGTCTGGTACTTGAATTTGACACCAATCGTTCATTGGCTGATGTGTAAAAGACATTAATTGCACATAGTCATCTGGATTGATACCAACTACTTTATCAGCGAAAGAGCGAGGAGTGTATTTCTTTCCATTCCATTCAAACTCTTCTGGATATGCTCCTAAATAAGAGTCTAAGATGCCGTTGTAAGCTGTTTTCCAGTTTGGAGTAATC
>JAOARK010000476.1 GCA_025210575.1 Schleiferiaceae bacterium | reverse complement strand
GATCCATGTTCTATGTAATATTGAAACCTCTCGCTTTGTAATACCTCAAAATATCCAAGGTTAAAACGGTACATCTGAGAAACAGCAGTAACGTTCAGAAGAATTAGACCTAAACACATTGAATAAGTGACCACCCTCAACGCAAAATACCAAATAAACTTCAGCTGTTTTGCTCTTTTACCAAATAGATATATTTCGATTATAGCTGTAAATAATCCTGCGAGAAATCCGGTGGTAATACCATTTACGAAAGGAAATAGCTCATCTGTTCCTCTGGCTATCAAAATGAAAACAAAGCCGAGAAAAGAGCCAACAGCGGTAATCTTTATTAAGATCGACACCTTCAATTTCTGATATGGAGTCAGGGTAGTCAAATGTCAGGTAGTTAAGGTTAGGTGAAGTTAAAATTTTTACGCAAATGTGAATTTGCAAAAAATGCAATTCGAAACGAATCGATTCTGAAAAATCACTTTTCAAATACCTTGAGATAAAGATTTTTACTTTTTAAGGAGAATGTTAAATTTAAACCACATAAGTAACCTACTTACATTATGAGCCTGCAACCTACCCCTAAAAATTCCAAAGCTTGGCTACTCTTAGCCCTACTTCACTTTTTTTGTTTTTTTGGTTTTGGTCAAGAACAAAAAGAAATCAAAGAGATTGTCTATTTAATTGGTGATGCCGGACGTCCCGAAGAAAAGACTAGATCCACTTTTCAGCTTCTTACAGAACATTTAAAGGTAGACAAAGACAAAAGCACATTGTTCTTTATGGGAGATAACATCTACCCTGGCGGTATGCCTGAAAAAGAAGATGAAAAAGGACGTGCCGAAGCTGAAAAAATCATTAAAGGTCAATTAGACATTCTAAATGAATTAGATGTTCCATTCTACTATGTTCCAGGTAATCATGATTGGAACAACGGAAAGAAGAATGGACTGATTCATGTAACCAATGAAGAAAAATTCATTCAGAATCATACACCACGTAAAAATGTCTTTATACCTAGTAGAGGATGCCCAGGTCCGAAGAAAATCAAGATAGGTGATGATGTTGTAATCTTCGCTATTGATACACAATGGTGGTTACATCAGTATGAAAAACCACCCATTGAAGAAGCCGATTGTAGTATTCGCAATAAACTGGAGTTTATTACCCTTTTAAAAGAAGAACTCAACGAGAACATTGATAAAAACATTATTGTAATGGGGCACCACCCGCTTTATTCGGATGGAGCTCATGGTGGATATTTCAAATTCAAACAGCACATTTTCCCGCTTACCGAGATCAAAAAGAATTTGTGGATTCCATTACCGATAATCGGCTCATTCTACCCTTACTACAGGAGTAATGTTGGTCATATCCAAGACATTGTTCATCCGGTATATCAGGAAATGAAGGAAGAACTAGAAGACGCTTTTGAAGGAATTGACAATCTCATCTATGCCGCAGGCCATGAGCACAGCCTACAGTATTATGAAAAGGAGCACATGCACTATATCGTGAGTGGTTCAGCCAGCAGAGCCAGCTATTCTAGTGGTAAAAATGGATCTGAGTTCAATGCTTCAGCAAAAGGCTTTTTTAAAGTGATCTATTACGCAGATGGAAGCGTTTCTACAGAAGCATGGACAGATGGTACTTCTACCCTTGGAGAAAAGCTTTTCAGTAAAGAATTAAAAAGTAAAGAGGAAATTATTGCTGAGGAAGAGTTTCGTTTGATTGATGACAGCGATCAATACCCAAAAACGGTTGTAAAAGCTGCTGGAGCAAAATACAAAGCGTCTAAATTCAAGCAATTCCTCTATGGTAAATACTATAGAGCTGCTTGGGTTGCACCCGTTGAATTTCCGGTAATCGATATGTATCGTGAAAAAGGTGGACTAACTCCAGTAAAAATTGGTGGTGGTTTCCAATCTAAATCCTTAAGAGTGGTTTCTCCTGAAGGTGAGCAGTTTGTTCTGCGCTCAATGGCTAAATTTCCTGAGAACAACTTACCGGATGAATTAAAACAAACGATTGCCAAGGACATTGTGAACGATCAGATTTCCGCATCTCACCCCTATGCTGCCTATATCGTTCCTCCATTGGCAAGTGCTGCTGGTATTTACCACACAAAACCAAAGGCATATTATGTACCTAATACTCCTAATCTAAGAAAGTGGCAAGAGGACTTTAATGATCAACTGGTTTTGTTTGAACAAAGAGCAAATAACGATCTTACTAAACACGATCATTTTGGAAATGCTACCGAAGCGGTGAATACGCTTGTAATGATTGAAGAAAAGATTGAAGATCACGACATTGTGGTAGACGAAAAGATGTTCTTACGCAACAGGATTTTCGACATGTTTTTAGGTGATTGGGATAGACATGAAGGCCAATGGCGATTTGGTTGGATCACTTGTAAAAAAGCGAATCATTCGGATTGTACTCATCCTGCAAAGGATTTGCATATCTATACACCCATTCCAAAAGATAGAGACCAGGCATTTGTAATGTATGATGGACTCATTACCACCATTGCCAGTCAAAAATGGTTGATGCAACAATTTCAACCCTATAAGAACAAACTAAGAAATATTGAAGGTTTGAATTTCCCAGGGAGATATCTGGATCGCTTTTTACTTACCGAGATGAACAAGGATGATTGGATGGCAATGACTGAAGATCTGAAAGTTAGGTTGACCGATGAAGTCATTGAAGAGGCTGTTAAATCGTGGCCAGACACCATCTACAAATTAGACGGTCCTGAGTTGATTGAAAAAATGAAATGGCGAAGAGAGAACTTGCACATTTTTGCTGAAGCTCAATATTTGAACCTTGCCAAAGTCGTAAGAGTAGTTGGTAGCGAGAAAAAAGAGTACATAGAGGTTACTCGTTTAAATAATGATTCTACCCGGGTAAGAATGTATCGTGCAAAAAAATCTGGGAATGTTTTGTATTACGACCGCACTTTTTACCGCAAAGAAACCCAAGAAATCAGAATTTATGGTCTAGGCGGTAAAGATGAGATCAAACTCACAGGGGATGTGAATAAAGGAATTCTTGTTCGTGTCATTGGAGGCTATGGAAAAGACAAAATTGAAGATGCTTCACATGTAAGTGGAATTAAAAATTATACGCATGTATACGATCTTGAGAAGAAGACTCAGATCACCTCTGGAAAATCAACTAAAGTTCATACCAGCAAGTATAAATCTGCCAATGCTTATGACCGAAAAGATTACAAGGAAAATATTGTTTATCCTAATTTCTGGTTAGGAGTAAACCCTGATGACGGCTTTTTCTTAGGTGGTGGATTTACTTATCTGAAGCACGGTTTCCGTAAAGAGCCATTTAAAGAGTCGCATAGACTTTTAGGTAATGTCGCCATTAAAAATGGAGCTTTCAATTTACTCTATACAGGAATCTTTACAGATGTTTTTGGCAAAACAGACTTGAGGTTAGATGCACTGATGAACAACCCGAAATCAACCAACTTCTTCGGATATGGTAACCAAACCACTTATGACTTTCACAATGATAACAATGCAGATTACTTGACACGATACAACTCTATAGAAGGTAGAGCACTTTTAGTATGGAGCAACAAAATTGGAAGCAAGTTCAGGTTAGGGCCACAATACTCTTACATCAATACGGTTACAACTCCAGAGCCCTTTAGAACACCAGACGCAGGTATAAATTATATCAGTCAAGATCCTAGTCAATACGCCAGCTTTTTGGTTGATTATGAGTTTTCATCAAAGAATAAAAGAGTACTTCCTACAAGAGGTTTATATTTCCTTCTTAGAGGATATTTTAACAATGAAGTCTCTGGAAAGGCCATTAATAATACACTCTTAAAGTCGAGAGTAACTTTTTACTTCCCAATTGTAAAGTCTACCACATTTGTATTGAACGCCAGTGGTTCTCATGTCTTCAATAAATTCGAATACTTCCACTCTGCATCATTAGGATCGTTGAACTTTATTAAAAGCAATGATATTGTTAGAGGTTACAGAAGAGATCGTTTTAATGGTAGAAGTAGCCTTGGAATTAACAATGAGCTACGCATTAAATTGGCAAACCTTAGAACATCACTCGTTCCTGTAGAATTTGGAATTAACGGTTTTGTAGATGTAGGTAGAGTTTGGCTAGATGGAGAAACCTCAAGAAAATGGCACAGTAGTGTTGGTGGTGGTGTATGGTTTAACCCGATGGATCTTGTGGCAATTAACCTTTATTATACTCATACTCCAGAAGAGAACGTTATTTGGTTTGTACTCGGATTTATTTTCTAATTTCCGACAATGCGGATAACCCTAGTATTGCTGATATTGTTGATTCAGCATGACCTTCATTCTCAAGCAAAAAGAAAATACACGAGCTGTAGTTTGTGTAAAGAAAGGAGCGTAGAAAGTCATTCACCTTATAGAATTGATGCAAAGACCGAAACACCTTTCATTATAGCGAGCACTGTTATTGGTATAGGAGGTTATATTATTCGAGTAAATGATCATGTAAACCCGTATACCCAAGCAGAGCTTGATGCACTCGATAGAAACGACATAAATTCATTTGACCGAGGTGCAACACTCAATTGGAACCCTACAGCTTCACATAATAGCGATATATTCTTGGGACTCTCTTTTGCCCTCAATGGGGTGTTCCTAATCGATAAGCATACCAGATCTAATTTAGGGCCGATAGTTTTGATGGGATTGGAAGTTACCATCATTAATTCCGGTTTAACCTCTACCGTAATAGCTTTAGTAAACCGCACCCGGCCTTATGTTTATAATCATGATTTAAGCTATGAACAAAGAACGGATGAAGAAAGTAGGCGGTCTTTTTATTCAGGGCACGCCTCGGTATCCGCATCGTGGTCATTC
>JAOARK010000048.1 GCA_025210575.1 Schleiferiaceae bacterium | reverse complement strand
TTCTAGTGGTAATGATTTACACGCTTAAGCCCATGGTGGGAGAACTATTACCCGCTATCGTTGTATATGCTACTGTAATTTCATTAATGTTACTTACTGCAATTAACCGCTTCAGTGTTGCACAAAAACAAAGTGCTCAATTCGTTTTCTGGGGCGCTTTACTCTTCGTATTATCAGATACATTGTTAGCTATTAACAAATTTCACACGCCTTTTAACGGAGCTGGGGTTGCAGTTATGGCTACTTATGGAGCTGCGCAGTATCTGTTAGTCAGAGGATTTAACAAAATCGTTCCAAAGAATTAAGCCTTAAGTATTGCCCCTAATTCAAAACATTAGATTGTTAATTAAACGCCATCGGTATTAACTTTTTGTACACATTATTTAAGCTATATTAGACAGAATAAATCTTCCATTATGAAAAAATTAATACTCTCATTCTTTTGTGCCTTCATAGCTTTCTCTAGTTTCGGGCAAACCTGCACACCAGATACTTCTTATAAAAAACCAGGAATTTTCCCTCCCGGAGCTACCAATTGGGACTCTGTGGCCGTAATGCCAAATGCTACTGTAGGCATGATGTATGACGAAGTTGCTCAAATGGTTTCTCCAAGCGATACGATAATAGATACGTTAGGAGCACAGATCTCTGCTACAATAGATTCAATTTGGTTAACAGATTTTGTGGGTCTTCCAAACTCGATAACCGCTACTTGTAACACTCCAGATTGCTTTATGGTTGGTGGAGACAATGCGTGCATTCGTTTTTTAGGCACCCCAACCGCAAATGAGGTAGGCAACCATATAATTGGTGTAAAAGCTTTTGGATATGTTTCAACACCTATTGGTCAAATAGGTGATACCATAGTCTTTTTAATGAGCATAGAAGTTCAACCTACCCAAAGTGTTGATGAGAACATTCTTTCACAAAGCGTGAAGATTACCCCCAACCCTATTAATAGCATTGGTCAGTTTACATTTGAAGTACCAGATGTAAAAGACTACACCTTTGAGATTATCGATTTAACCGGAAAACGCGTATTCTCAGAAAACGGAACTACTCAAAGAGGTTCAAACAGTATTCAGATCAATCGCAATCAACTTTCAGAAGGCCTCTATTTCTATTCCATTCATTGGAATGGTTTAAGCCATAAAGGAAGATTGATGTTTATAGACTAAATGAATTACAATTTAACTGTATTGGGGTGTGGCAGCGCCACCCCCACCAGTAAAAGAAACCCAACCGCTCAATTGCTTAAAATGCAAGAGCGGTTTTTTTTGATTGATTGCGGAGAAGGAACACAACAGCAATTAAGAATTGCCAAAACCAAATTCAGCAGAATAAATCACATATTTATTAGCCATTTACATGGAGATCATTTTTTTGGTCTTCCCGGATTGATTTCCTCATTTCACTTATTAAACAGAACCACACCCTTAAACATTTACGGACCTCCAGAATTAAAGACTTGGTTAGACACCACCTTTAAAGTTAGTAACACCAAACTCGTTTACCCACTTCATTTTCACCCAACCCAAAACAAAGAGAAGTCTTTGATTTTTGAAGACAAGAAAGTAGAGATCTATTCCTTCCCGTTAAAACATAGTATTGCAACAACGGGTTTTCTTTTTCAGGAAAAAGAAAAAGAAAGAAACATCATTAAAGAAAAAATTACGGAATACGGAATAGAAGTATGTGACATCCAGAACATTAAAAATGGCAAAGATTGGATCTCACCTAAAGGCAAACACATCAATAACCGAGAACTAACTACAGATCCCAAACCGTCACTTTCCTATGCCTACTGTTCCGACACAGCCTATCTCAAATCCCTTAAAGAGAATTTAGACTCACCTACTCTTCTTTATCACGAGTCTACTTTTTTAAAAGATGATGAAAAACGCGCTACCAAAACCAAACACAGCACATCAGAACAAGCGGCAATAATTGCAAAAGACGTCAAGGCAAAAAGCCTGCTTTTAGGTCATTATTCTGTTCGGTATGACGATAAAGAAGTATTCAAAGAAGAAGCTTCACCTATATTCAAATCGGTATTCCTGGCCGAAGACTTGTTAGAATTTAAAGTCAGCCATAACTCTATTACTTCAAGAGACCTCAATAAATAAGCATTAGCTCTTATTCTACCTCTATTCCTATTATGTTTGCGCTTTCGTTATGAAAACCAACAAAGGACTCACTATAATATTTATTACGGTATTGATAGACATGATAGGTTTCGGACTTATCATACCTATCCTCCCTACCTTTGCCAAAGGAGATCTAGGAGCTAGTGATTTCATGGTTGGAGCCTTAGCGGCTTCTTATTCGTTGTTTCAATTTGTCTTTGCCCCGTTTTGGGGAGGACTATCCGATCGTTTCGGGCGGAGACCCATTGTCTTAACGAGTATTGTCTTAATGGGTCTTTCCTATATCGTATTTGCCTACTCTACACATTTATATATATTGTTTATCGCTAGAATTCTTGGCGGAATTGGTGCCGCTAACATTTCCGTTGCCTACGCCTACATCAGCGATATTACTACTCCAGAAAACAGAACCAAAGCATTTGGCACCGTTGGCGCAGCTTTCGGTCTTGGTTTTATCATCGGCCCTGTTTTTGGAGGAATCATAAAAGAAAACTACGACATCCTAACTTTAGGGTACGCTGCTGCAGGCTTAAGCATTTTCAACTTTGTTCTTGCCTATTTCTTTTTACCAGAATCACTATCTGTATTCGATAAGTCAAAATCACTTTTCGAAAATCCATTTTCAAAAATCATACGTGGCTTTAAAACAGAGTTAATTGGCAGTTTACTCTTTATCAACTTTGTATACATCTCCGCTTTTAGCATGATGACGATTACAGCTGCCTTGCTATGGAAAGAACACTACTTTCTTACAGACGAGGAAGTAGGTTACATGTTTGGATTCATTGGACTTCTCATCGTTATTATTCAAGGCGCCTTAATTGGCCCCGTAAATAAATGGCTGGGAGACATGAAGATGCTTATTTTAGGTGTGACACTCATGATGCTTGGTTTATTAGCCATGCCGTTTGTGCCATTAGAGTTATTCATACCCCTAGAGCTCATAGCCCTGGCATTAACCGCTTTTGGAAACTCATTTCTATCCACTCCAGCTGGATCTCTTATCTCTAAAAACACTTCAGAAAAAGAACAAGGGACAATCATGGGTACCAATCAAAGCATGGGATCTTTAGGTCGTATAATTGGCCCATTAGCTGGAGGCGCGCTTTACGGAATGGGATACACTTTACCTTATATTGCCTCAGCAGCTATTATGCTTTTCGTTATTGGTCTGTGCCTGCGGTTGAGCCGCATCTCTAAATAATCCAACCCGTTCTAAGAATAAATACTTAATTACTCTGTTTATGTAAGCATTGACCTACCCTCAACTCTTTGCAAAGGGCTATTTACCATACAAACCTACTTCAAACGTTCTTTTTAAAATTGATTTTCAGCGCTTTGCAGATTGTTAATAGTTATTTTCTTACATTCTAATACTTAGGTTATATATTTCATAATATTTTACCGACATAACATTAGTTTCCATTTTTTTTGTAGGTTTGTCCCTTCTAATCAGAACCAAACCATATTGAAATCACTCACTCTCAGCATTTTACATTTATTAACCGATTGAATAGCGCCTAATTAGAGGTTTTTGCTTGAAAATCATAAAAAAAAGTTACCAAAAAGGGTAAGGAAAAATATTTATTCCTTTTTATAGTACTATTACTTAGTATTTTTCCTACTTTTAGGCTTTAATACCTAATTCATCATGAAAACAAGCCAAAACAAAGCAATATTTAGTATTCAGTGGGGTTCCCAGCTAAATACTGGTAAAAGCTACCGAGCTACAGACGCACGATTTAGTCGTCTCCCCATCAATAATTTTCCCTTTATAACCATTAATACACAAATCATGAAGACTTTTAAACTTCTTTTACTTGTCTTAATTCTGCCATTAGTTTCTCTTGGTCAGGATTACGAGTTAAGATCAGTGATTGTCAAGAATGACAATCAAACAGGTGGTGATTACCACGTTACTGTTCAAGTTAGAGCCGTTTCTAACGGTTTTGTTTCTGCTTCATTTTCACAAGCCGTTGTTTTTGACGGCACAGCCTTAAGTATTGAAACAGTTGGACAGTCG
>JAOARK010000047.1 GCA_025210575.1 Schleiferiaceae bacterium | reverse complement strand
TTGAATAAAAAAGGCTGCCTATCGGCAGCCTTCAAATCTATTTTGCACATCACTCTTAATGCGTGATCACAATTTTTTCAATTTGTTGTCGCTCATCTGCTTTTATGTGTAAATAATAAACACCCGTCTCTAAATGAACCAACTGCAGATCAAAGGAACGCTGGTCTTGTTGAGCGAAAACATCCATAATTTGTCCGAGTTGATTTACTACAGTAATGGTAGAATGCTCAAATAATCCCCCTAGATTGACATGAACACGTCCTTGCGTAGGGTTTGGAGAAATAGACAACCCAGGCAATGCGTTTTCTAATAGGCTTAGCCCCGTGACTGATCGGCAAGATGAAGTATCTGTACATCCTCCTTGTGTCACTACAACAGCATATTGCCCATCTTCGCTAGGCATAAATTGCTGGTTTGTGGCTCCTGCTATCGCCTGATTATTTATACAATTGATCCATTGATAATTGGCATTAGTAGCTACTGCTTGTAATGTAAAGTTGCTTAAAGTAACCGCTGTATCTACCATAGCTGTCTGCACATATACATTGCCCACAGAATCAGGACAACCTACATTGTTTGCGACAGTATAGGTATACAAACCCGTTTGCATTATTGATGGATCGAATGTTCCCAATGCTCCATTTGTTAAGCTTGATGGTCCAGTCCAAGAACCTGTTGACCCTAATGGACCCTGTATTGAGTCGATGAGATTTACGACTCCCGCTCCGCTACAAATCACAACGGTATCGTTTTCAACAGGGGTCAATTGGCAATATTCTAATGTCAGATCGTCCATTGCCAAATCATTGTTTCCTGAACCACTGTTATACACTAATTGGAAGTAAATAGTGTCTGTTGTGGGTGTAAATGATGAGGAAGTCCAACTGGTCCATGCCATGGTTGAGTTGTTTTGAGTTGAAGTGCTAATTACCGAACCTGCAGCATCCTTCACCTGTAAAGTGTAATTAGAAGTACCTCCATTAATCTCGTTAAACCAAGCTGAGAACTGGTACTCATTACCAGAACACACTAGGTACTGTCTATCGAAAACCAACGTGCTGGCGGCAATGTTGTTTACAAAATTCATGTAGGCATAACGCGTAGGAGAATGTGCAGGTTTTAAAGCTTTTGGATTCAAATGGTATACCGTACCCATGATCATACCATCAATTTTCACATTGTACTCGAAATCATCAAAATAAGCAGTGTCAAAAACACATTGTCCATTCAAAGAATATTGAACGCCTATAGACAATAGAAAGAAGGTCAAGATCTTCTTCATGTGTAGTTAGTTTTTATCGTTCTTGGTTATATATTGAACGAAAATTAATAAAATTAAAATTGATACGATCATTAATGTCTACAACTTTATTGATGCTAACAGATCTTGTACAGCCAACCTAATAATAAGTCCACGCTAGCGCATAAACTTTACCAACCAATAGCAATCGCAGAATAACTTAACATTGTCATTCAAGTAACAATAGCTAACTCAGGTGACGAAACTATTGACATCTCTGTATTAAATCCAGGTGTTTATCTGGTTCAATTGAAGCATAAACAAGAAATAGTTTTTATTCAAAGAATTATTGTTGAATAAACTACTGGCACATCAATTGCAAGTCAAAAGGAAATAAGAATTATGAAAATCATTTGGACCTTTCTGATTAGTTGTCTCCTTTCCAGTCAGCTCTTGGCCGATTGCATGGCCAACGGCATGTATGTATTTCCTCAAACAGAATGCATTTCAACAAACTCTTGGATTGTACTTCAAGGGTATGCGGGCAGTCAAAAAACCATTACTTCTCTTCAAAATGAATCTAAAATATATCTCAAAGCCGATGACCACTTGGTTAGAATGCAGGTAAGAGAAATTCATGTAGGTATGTTCAATTTAACCCAAGCGATCTTGGTACCCGAAGAAAACCTCATTATTGGTAAAACCTACTATCTAAAATTAGAACACCATTTAGAAAATAACACAGCCTGGCGCATAAAAAGAAATGCTTCTACCTATGAGCGTGAAGATGCAAAATGGAAAGTGGAACCAACCAATAAAGCATTACCGCCAAAATTCATAACAAAGCCAAGTTACGCAGATAAGTCTTGTCAGTTCTATGGTTGTGGACCTGCGATTTACGCTTATTTCAATATGGATGTAAAAAATTCAGCATCTGTTCTAGTCTTCACTCAATTAGAAGATCTTGCTACCGGAGAAACACACTCTTATTACCTCAACATTAAGGAGAATGAAAATCTCGGGGTAGGTCATGGTATGTGCTCTGGCTCATTTAATTTTAAACAAAAGGGCAAATACAAAGTGCGTTTTAAACTTTATGATTACTCAGGAATTTCAAGCAAAGAATGGTCAGATTGGATTGAGTTTCGAAGCCCCTTTGAGCGAACATAAAATGCATGGGAAATTTTTATTCTAACTTCAACAGATATACAGCCCCTTCATCTCTATCTCTTTCGGCTTCATAATCATCAAAGCGGCTTCCAATAAAAAAAAGGTTGTTCCAGGCATTTAATGAAAAGCCAAACTTATCCCATCGCTTTTGGTGCACAGAACGGTAAAGACCCGATTCTTGCCACTGACCATCTGCATCAAGTGAAAATTGAAACACAGCCCCAGAAAAACGGTGTTTATATTCTTCATGATTTTTAGTCTTATCAGGATAACCCAAGGCACTTATTAAAAGATGGTCATTAGAAACTGCCATGCGAGCACCAAACCAATCTTCAGCATGCCGAATTGAAGGAACAAGATGTTGCTTGAGTTTCAAGTCTTTCCCCTCAATCTCATATATCCTCACGATTCCCGCTCCAGCGTAACGTTTCACCCGAGACTGATAAGACTCGTAGACCCGAGAATGTTCCTGAAAAAAATCTTGTTCAACACCATACTTTGCAAGCAGTTCTGGTTCATTTGAAAGGACATAACTTTCTTGCTTTCCTGTCTTTTCATTCCATATGGTTTTACCTATAACGGCTTCGCCATCCTCTAGATCACCTACAGGTTGATACCCCCAGAAATAGTACATCGCCTCATGAAACCCGATAAGCATTTGGCTTTTATAGATTTTCATTGAAGTGATGTTACCATCGATCTTAGTTTCATTACACACATCGACCGAGTCCAATTTTTCGAGCTCATTCCCTTTTCTAAATTCATAAATAGAGAATTCACACTTTTGACTTACCAACAAGTGTGTTTGGTTAAAATAGAACTTAAAACGAAATATCGGCACCTCATTTTTTGGAAAACGAGCTACGCGAAAAGGCTGATCCGTAAAGTCTTTTAGGTTATAGAATGCTATGCATTGATGATCTGGATAACCATAATAATCTTTTCCTGAT
>JAOARK010000475.1 GCA_025210575.1 Schleiferiaceae bacterium | reverse complement strand
ATATGATACATTGAACGATGAAACTTCATAACTACATTAGGATCAGGCAATACAACTGTAGATGCTTTATCCTTTCCTTCATATTCAAAACGTGAAAGAATGTGTCTAATACTTTCTAAACGAGCCTGTTTTTTCTGATTTGTTTTAACAATGGTCCAAGGGCTAAAAGTGGTATGTGTTCTTGCGAACATTTGCTCTTTATAGTAAGTGTACTTGTCCCACAACTCTTGCCCTTTTTCATCTACAGGACTCAGTTTCCACTGTTTAAGTGGATTCGCCTTTCTAGAATTAAATCTTTTTTCTTGTTCTTCTTTACTGATGGAGAACCAAAACTTAATAGTCATTACGCCATCTTCAAAAAGCATATGTTCAAATTCAGTTACCTGACGCATGAACTTTTGGTACTCTTCATCGGTACAAAAACCCATTACGGGCTCAACGACAGCACGGTTATACCAGCTTCTATCAAAAAAAACGATCTCTCCAGGATTAGGTAGTTCTTTAATATACCTCCTAAAAAACCATTGTCCTCTTTCCGCTGTTGTTGGCTTAGCCAAAGCCACCACTCGCATAGAACGCGGATTTAAATGTTCTGTAAATCTCTTTATGGCTCCACCTTTGCCAGCGGCATCTCGTCCTTCAAACAGAACAGCTACTCTCATTTTCTGATCGGCTAACCAAGCTTGAAGCTTAACCAATTCAGTTTGGAGCATCCTCAATTCTTGTTCATAATCTATGTTATAAAGAACTGAATCTACATTTCTGTTTTTCTCGTCTTGAAGAATCTTTTTTAGCTCATTAGTACTCTTATATCGAGCTAAATCGGCATTAGAAAGCAAGCGGTCTTTAGACAGTTTGTCGTTCACCGCTTTATCGGTAACTATAAATTCACTCATATTCTATTCTAGCTATGCATCTAAAATAGATATATAAACGAATTTTAAAAATGATATACTGCAGGAATATTGAGTAATTCCTAATCTTCAACTACTTCTGCGTGGAGGTCATATTCCTCTGCCGATACTATTTTCACTTTAGCGAAATCGCCTTCTCTAAGGTAAATGTCTTCTGCAGATATTAATACCTCATTATCCACATCAGGAGAATCAAATTCAGTTCTTCCCACGTAAAACGCTCCTTCTTTGCGATCTATTAGTACTTTAAGCTCTTGACCTACATATTTTTGGTTGTTCTCTAGAGAAATAAAACTTTGAGCCTCCATTATCTGGTTAACTCTATCCTGTTTTACCTCATCAGGAATGTCATCCTCCAGTGCATAAGCTCCTGTGTTCTCTTCATGACTATAAGTAAAAACCCCAAGCCTATCAAATCGCTGGTCTTTCACCCATTGAAGCATAGTTTGAAAATCCTCTTCCGTTTCTCCTGGGTATCCAGCAATCAGCGTTGTGCGAATAGCAATACCAGGAACCTTATTGCGCATATCATCTAACAATGCGTTCGTCTTAGCCATTGTGGTCCCACGCTTCATAGACTTTAAAATGGGGTCTGCAATATGCTGAAGAGGAATATCTATATAGTTACAAACTTTTGGTTCATCTCTAATTACGTCTAAAACGTCTTGAGGAAATCCTGTTGGGAATAAATAGTGAAGTCTAATCCATTCTATCCCTTCGATCTTCACTAACTCTTTTAAAAGACTCGCCAACTCACGTTTCTTGTACAAGTCCAAACCATAATAAGTCAAATCTTGTGCAATAAGGATGAGTTCTTTAACTCCCTTAGCCGCCAGTTTCTTACTTTCTTCAACGAGCTCTTCAATAGGTTTAGATTTATGTTTTCCTCGCATGAGAGGAATTGCACAAAATGAACAAGGCCTATCACAGCCCTCAGCAATTTTTAAATACGCGAAATGCTGAGGAGTAGTTGATAAACGTTCGCCTACTAGCTCTTGTTTATAATCCGCTCTTAGCGCTTTTAGTAATTTGGGTAAATCCCTTGTACCAAAATAGTCGTCTATGTTTGGAATCTCTTTTTGAAGGTCTGGCTTGTAGCGTTCAGAAAGACATCCGGTAACAAATACTTTGTCTACATCACCTCGCTCTTTCTTATCCGCATAAGCTAAGATAGTGTCAATAGATTCTTGCTTTGCATTGTCAATAAAACCGCAGGTATTTATTACAATTACATTGCCTTCCTCTTCTTCAGGTGCTTCGTGGGTTACTTCTTTACCATTGGCCTTTAACTGACCCATCAACACTTCGCTATCATAGATATTCTTAGAACACCCCAGCGTAACCACATTTATCTTATTCTTCTTAGAAGATCTTACCCTCATTCTTAGTTCTTATTAAATAAAGAATCTACAAACTCATACTTATTAAACACTTGAAGGTCTTCAATTCCTTCTCCAACGCCTATAAACTTCACAGGAATCTTAAATTGGTCAGAAATCCCAATCACTACTCCACCTTTGGCAGTACCATCTAATTTAGTAATGGCCATAGCCGTTACTTCTGTTGCTTTGGTAAATTGCTTTGCTTGTTCAATTGCATTCTGTCCTGTTGAACCATCTAAAACCAACATTACCTCATGTGGAGCATCTGGAATGATCTTTTGCATAACACGCTTTACTTTCGAAAGCTCATTCATCAAATTTACTTTGTTGTGAAGTCTACCGGCTGTATCTATAATAACAACACCCGCACCTTGACTTTGAGCGCTCTGTAATGCATCATAAGCTACAGAAGCAGGGTCAGCGCCCATACCTTGCTGAACTATAGGAACACCAACGCGCTCGCTCCAAATAGTCAGTTGATCTACAGCCGCTGCTCTAAAAGTATCTGCAGCTCCTAGCACTACTTTCTTGCCTTGGCTCTTAAGTTGATGTGCTAGTTTGCCGATGGTAGTTGTTTTACCTACACCATTAACCCCTACCACCATAATTACATATGGCTTTTTATCAGCAGGAATTACAATCTCAGTAGCGGTTCCAGAATTGTTTTCTTCAAGAAGTGCTGCAATTTCTTCACGTAAAATTTTATTCAGTTCAGAGGTACCTAAATATTTATCCCGTGCAACACGTTCTTCTATACGTTCTATAATCTTTACTGTTGTATCCACACCTACATCAGAGGTAATAAGTACTTCTTCCAAGTCATCAAGAACATCATCATCTACGGTCGATTTTCCAGCAACAGCTCTTGAAAGTTTAGACAATACCGAATCTTGTGTTTTCTCTAAACCTTTATTTAAAGTTTCCTTTTTACTCTTAGAAAATAATCCTCCTAAAAATGCCATAGTGTGTTTGAAAAATTTTGGCAAATATCGACTTTATTCTTTGTTTATATACTGCCTTTCAGCGAGCAAAACGTTTGAAATTAAGCCGTACAGAATTCCATAAAAAAACCGCTCCTTTAAAGGGAAGCGGTTCTTAAAATCAATAGTTAAAATCTACTTCTTAAACTCGAGTATTGTTTTCTCGATAATAGCTATACAATCTAAAAGCTGTTCTTCTGTCATTACTAATGGAGGAGCAAAGCGAATAATGTTTCCGTGTGTAGGTTTTGCTAACAATCCATTGTCTTTCAGAGCTACGCAAATATCCCATGCTGTAGTACTGCTTGGGTGATCATTAATAATGATTGCGTTCAACAAACCTTTACCTCTCACTTTGGTGATCAAGTCAGATTTATCAATAACTCGTTGCATTTCTTTTCTGAATAACTTACCGAGTTGTCTCGCCTTTTGCGAAAGTGATTCTTCTTGAACAACCTCGAGTGCCGCCATAGCTACTTTAGCCGCTAATGGATTACCACCAAAGGTACTACCATGT
>JAOARK010000474.1 GCA_025210575.1 Schleiferiaceae bacterium | reverse complement strand
TATTTAATGGAACATTGAGAAGTTTTTGATAGATGGCCTGTACCTTGTTGTACTGTTCCTTGTCCATTAAAAATTATTGAGTTCTTTTCTTAACCATGCTTTAATCATGGTCCACTCGCTTTCTACCTTTCGTTTAGAAACGCCTAGTTCATCTGCCACCTCTTGTACTGTCATTCCAGTAAAAAAGCGCATCTCTACTATTTTTGCGTGGAGCGGGTTGAGCTCCGTTAATTTTTTTAAAGCTTCGTCTACAGCTAAAACATGTTCACCTATTTCTGGGTCAAGAACAGACCATTCAATTACTTCTACGCCTACCTTTTTTTGGTCTCCACCTCTTTTCTTTCTGCTCTTTGTTCGCGCATGATCTACCAGCAATCTTCTCATGGCTTGAGCAGAGACCGCCAAGAAATGAGTGCGTCCTTTCCAATCAACTTTATCTTGATCTAGGAGCTTTAAATACGCTTCATGAACGAGGCTCGTGGCTTGAAGTGTATGGTTGTTGTTCTCAAAGTGCATGTACTTGCCCGCCATGTCTTTAAGCTCATCATATAAAATTGGAAAAAGCTCATTGGCGGCTTTTGTATCACCGCTGTTTAAGCCTTTTAAAATTTTGGTTATTTCGTCTTTAGCTTCTGCCATGTTGAAAAAGCCTCATTGAGTTATCAATCTATTTAGTGAAGAATGCCGTCTACCGGTGTTACGGGTTTAGGAACTTTCTTCGCTCCTGTCATCTGCATTAGGTCTATTTCTATTGTTCGGCAAATTGCACTCATAGGTGTATCACTGGGTTCCATGTCAAAGGGGTCGTGCATACTTACCTCTATGGTTTCAATCATGAGATAAACAAAACCTAGAGCTAGAGTGAGTGGTACAGCATACCAGCCCATGCTTGCCACAGACCCTAACGGAACCAAAGCAAGAAATATGATTATAAATTCATGCACAAAAAAGCTGTATTGGGTTGGAAAGATTGTGTTTTTAATTCTCTCACAAGCTCCTAAGTGATCCATTAATCGATTCATGGTGCTATCAATTTGAAGAGATTGAAAGACATCTAGTTTTAGGTCGTTTTTTAGTCTTTGTAAATCTTGACCTTGAATGTGCATCAGCGCATTGGCTTGATTGGCATATTTCTTTAACGCCATCATGTCTTCTTTACCCAGAATGCGTTGCAAACTAGCAGAAGTGTCTTGCCTTCTCAATTGATGTTTAAGTGCATAATTCCATGCAATTTGTCTATACACCATTTTATTAACTATGCGCGTTGTTTCTGGGTCTGATTGATTTGTGAAGTTGATGATTTCTCGAGCGAAGTTGCGCGAATCATTCACAATAGCTCCCCATTTTTTTCTTGCCTCCCACCAACGATCGTATGCTGAATTTGTAATAAAACCCAAGAAAAAGGCAAGAGAGGTTCCCAATACTGCTGGTACATAAGCAGGAAGCTCCAAAACCTGTTTCATGTCGATAGAAGCGTTGGTATGTAAATAAGCCACCAATGCGGCAAACAATGTGGTTAGAATAAAAATCTTCCAGTTACGCTCTATAATTTCTCTTAGAGGGAAATAGTTTCTTACCAGCATATTCGGTTCGGTTTTAAGTGATTAATTGTATTCTCCAACAAAAGGAAGGCTTTCCATAATGTATAGGCCAATAACGCGGTCTAAATATGATTCAAACTGCATCCACTGTAGTGCTTTTTTTGCACCGATTGCCTTTACCATCTTCTTGCTGTACTTAGATTTTAGTTTGTCCTGTTTTCCAGCAAATGAATTTGCACGTTTTAATAACTCTCCAGCACTTTCATCTGTCATAGATTCGTAACCGTTCGCATAGTCTTGTAACATCTGAAAACGTTGCTTTCCCAATTCAGCACGACTCGCTTCATAAGCGTTATACACATCCCAAAAAGCAGCGTTTTGATCATCAGATAACTGCATGTATTCTACAATCATCATTTTCTTTTCTGAACTGAATACGCTTTGATACAACTCAAGCTCTGAAGCCATGTTTTGGCCTTTTGAAAATAACGCAAAGGAGATGAATGCAGTTAAGGCAAGGAATTTTCTCATAATTCGATTTTGTTTATGTAATTTATTGAACGTTTCAAGTTGATACCAATGATTGTGTTAGACATGCCAAAAACAATCATTCCTACTCCAAGAACGGTCATCAGGGTTAGACCCCCAATATCGGGGTAAAAAATGAAAATGCAAGCAATTAAAATTTCAAATCCGCTAACGGTAAGCACCCATATCCAAAAGGGCACATTTTCTTTTTTCAGGTTTATGGCAATCATTAAATTCACAACGCCACTGAAGCCTACAACCAAACCCATGCTGATTTCTAATAGTCTTTGTCCCGTGTCTGGTTGTGCCAGCATAAACACTCCTAATCCTATTTGAATTATACCTAGTATCAGATAAGAGGTATAGCCGGTTAATTTTTTACGAGTGTAGTAGGCAAATGCCGACAAAGCAATTCCAATTAATATTAAAACCAATCCGATTGAAGTAACGAATAACTCCATGCTTTCATCAGGTTGGTTTATGATATAAATACCGAGAGCGAAGAACACTACTCCTTTGAGGATGGGAACCCACCAATTAATTTGTTTTTCCATAGAACTTGGCTTTGAATAAAGATAGAATGAATTTTTTATTGATTTTAGTTGGGTCTAAAAATTTACCACACTTCATTCTTTTCAGTTCCGATGGCAGAACCGTTTTTACTTCAAGTTGCCCAATTAGTCCTACAAAATAAGACTCCATTGCATGAGCTCTGTATTTTGTTTCCCAACAAGAGAGCTGAAATTTTCTTTAAGCAACATTTGTCTGAGGAGTTAAATATCTCTGCGTTAGCTCCAAGATTATTGACGGCAGAAGAGTTTGTAACCGAGGTCTCTGGAATTTCAGCCTTAAAGGGTAATGCGCTATTAATTGAAGCTTTTAAAGCTTATAGTTCGATAAAACAAAATGCTTCTGACACTTTTGAGGAGTTTTACAAATGGGCGAACACGGCATTGTATGATTTCAATGAAATAGATCGGCACCTTGTCGATGCGGAAGCCTTATTTGAAGACATGGTCTCGGCCAAAACCATTGAAAGGTGGGGGGCAAATACAGAGGATGAATACACGTTGATCAACCGATATTTGACTACGTGGAAATCCTTTAAACCCCTCTACACAAAGCTGAAGGCAAGATGTTTAGAGTTGCGAATGGGTTGGCAGGGTTTGGCTTTTAGAAAAGTTGCCGAACAACTGGATTTATTGGACGGATACCTGGAGAGACAAAATTACAAACAGGTGGTATTTGTTGGCTTTAATGCATTTAATAAGGCGGAAGAACGCATAGCAGAACATTTGCTTCGAGAAAAAAAGGCTCAAGTTTTCTTTGATGCCGACACATATTACCTCGATGATGAAAATCAGGAGGCGGGTCAATTTTTACGAAACAGGTTGGCGAAATGGAGTCATTTTAGTGCAGTGCAGTGCTTAAAAACAAGTTTGTTAAATGAGAATAAGTCCTTGAAGGTCTATGCTGCTGGCGGCAACATTGAGCAAGCCAAAATGGTTGGCAGTATTTTGGAGCAAAACCAATATGAAGGAAAGCGAACGGCAGTTGTATTGGCAGATGAGGCCTTGCTCTTACCCGTATTAAGTTCTATTCCCACAAATCATAATCATATCAACGTGACTATGGGCATGGGAATGAGACTTGCTTCTCCGGCAATGCTTGTTCTCAGTGTGCTTAAAGTAAAGAGCAAACTCCTGTCTAAATCTTCGCTGTATTATAAAGATCTTGAAAGATTGTTAGAATTTCCTCCTATTGGCTTGGCTATAGCCTCTGGAAATAAAAAAGTTGTAGTAGATGCAATCACACAAATAAAAAATGAGAATCAGACATTTTTGAGTATTGACCAGCTGGAGCAAGCTGCTTCAAAATTTGGCTTAAATCTTGACTTTCTTCATCTATTATTTTCGGAAGCAGACCTTGTAGAGGTTCTAAGAAGAACCATAGAAATTTGCAAAGCATACTGCAACACGGTTGAAATTAGTCAAGTAGATAAGGAGATGTATTTTCACGTAACTTCAGCTACTCAAGCCTTAATGCTTCAGTTGGAGTCGGTTAATTGGCCGGTGGAAATAAACGTAGTTATAGACCTCTATAAAACTGCACTTTCAACAGAACAAATTTCGTTTTATGGCGAGCCTTTACAAGGGTTGCAAG
>JAOARK010000473.1 GCA_025210575.1 Schleiferiaceae bacterium | reverse complement strand
ACATAAGCCATTACCACTCAATTTCAATGGTCACAGGAAAATGATCACTTGCATCATTCAGCTCATTTTTTATCGGTTTTGCTTCGTCTAATTTATTGGGGTTCCATATTTTATAGCTGTTCTCCACATAAGGCACATTCTTCGAAATTAAGATGTGATCGATCTGCGCACTTACGTTTCTTTCGGTGATAGGATCCTTAAAACGTGTCGTGCTGGGCTCCCAACCGTAAGACCCCCATTTTGGTCTTCCACCAGGGTGGATAAGTAAGCGCTTATTGTCGAAAAGATCTCCTAACAAAAGCTCTACTGCGCTTTTACCAAAATTGCTTTCATAGTAGTCCATCCCCGGACCATCATTGATGTCTCCCATTACGATAATTCGTCTGTCATCCTCAAGCCACTCCTCCACTCGCGCTCTTACCCAGCTGCATTCTGCAAAGAGTTTCTTTCTATTCTTTACACTTTCTCTATCCAAGTGCAGAAGGTCAACATTCGTAAACACCCCTTTAGATTTCGCATGCATTAAAATCACACTGATCTTTTCATTCGATGAGAGGTTGGTGAACTCCACTTCTAATGGCGGACGATAAAATTCATAGACCTCTTTGATCTTGTCATCATCGGTGTCAAAATAGAACACCTCATCAAAAGGTGGGTTAGATTTAGATCCCGCTTTACCTCCAGGAATATGTTTTGCCGAGAATTTGGTACTGTCATAAACCAAAGCTAATTCTTGTCTTCCGGGAGAAATATAACCCGTAATCACTTCGTATTGATTCCAGCCCATTAGGTTTAAGAACGCTTTGAGTTTTAATTCACATGATTGCACCCCCACTGTCGTAGTAGTGTTGGGTGCTTCAACTACACCAAAAATCTCTGGTTGTATAGTTTCAAGTGCTTTGATCACCCCATCTCTTTGGTCTTGAAGCTCTTTGTCTTTCTTACTGGATCCAAAAGTTTTTAAGGTGTTATCTGCGTTGAATTGGTATTCAAACCACTTGATGTTGTAGGTACAAATTATTGTTTTCATGGGTGTGTTTTGTTTAGAGCTTTAATGTACGAATTGAATTACAAATAATTATGATTTTAAGCTCCGCTTTATCTTTCGCTTTGGCTTTCTAGCTTGAAATGAAAAACTATCTTTGCGCGCTCAAAATTTTTTATAGAAATGTCTGATAACAAAAGGGTTCGCGTTCGTTTTGCTCCAAGTCCAACAGGACCATTACACATGGGTGGTGTAAGAACTGCTTTGTACAACTATTTGTTCGCTAAAAAACATGGCGGTGATTTTTTACTTCGAGTAGAAGATACAGATCAAACGCGCTTTGTTAAAGGAGCAGAAGAATACATCATGGAAGCCTTGGATTGGAGTGGAATTTCTCCTGATGAAGGAATAGCCCAAGGTGGTGAATATGGACCTTACCGTCAAAGTGAGCGTAAACCGATGTACAGACAATATGCAGATCAACTCATTGCTTCAGACCATGCATATTATGCATTTGACACTTCTGAAGAATTGACCAGAATGCGAGACCTTGCCAAAGAAAGTGGCAGCGCAAACTGGCAATACAACCATATTACGCGCAGTACCATGCGCAACTCTTTAACGCTTCCTGCGGATGAAGTTGAAAAGCTTTTGGCTGATGGCACTCCTTATGTGATTAGAATTAAACTTCCTCGAAATCACGAAGTGAAGTTTGAAGATAGAATTAGAGGATGGGTTGCTGTGAACACCAACAACATGGACGATAAAGTGTTGTTTAAAAGTGATGGCATGCCAACCTATCATTTGGCCAATATTGTGGATGATCATCTAATGGAAATCACCCACGTTATTCGCGGTGAGGAATGGTTACCTTCGGCTCCGTTGCATGTTTTATTGTATGAATATTTAGGTTGGGAAGCACCAGAATTTGCACACTTGCCTCTATTGTTAAAACCAGACGGAAATGGAAAACTTTCTAAGCGAGATGGAGACCGTTTAGGCTTTCCCGTTTTCCCATTAGAATGGACTAACCCTGAAACGAATGAAGTAAGTTCAGGCTACCGCGAAAAAGGATTCTATGCAGAAAGCTTTGTCAATATGTTAGCTTTTCTAGGATGGAACCCTGGAGACAATCGCGAGATTTTAAGCCTTGAGGAATTAATTGATGCCTTTAGCCTTGAGAAAGTAGGTAAAGCAGGATCGAAATTTGATTTTGAAAAAGCCAAGTGGTACAATGAGCAATATTTACGTGCCAACAGCAACGAAACTTTAGCTGCACAATTGAAACCCGTTCTTGCAGAACACAATATTGAGATCAGTGACGATAGACTTGCTGCAATCTGTGGTTTAGTAAAAGAGCGTGCCATTTTTGTTCGAGATCTTTATGAAAAGAGCACGTACATGTTCGCTTCAGATTTTGAGTATGACGAAAAAACAATGCGCAAAAAATGGAAAGATGATTCAGCTGAAATCTTAACAGAACTTAAAGGACGTCTTGAAGGTGTTGAAGATTTTTCAGAAGCAAATACGGAGGCCACTTTTAAAGGAATGCTAGAAGAAAAAGGACTTGGCTTTGGAAAAGTAGGACCGATCTTCAGGTTAGCATTAACGGGTCTTGGAATGGGCCCTTCACTTTTTGAGATTTCTGAAATCCTTGGAAGGGAAGAAGTATTGAATCGTATAGATCGATTGATCGCTACTGCAGCATAAGCAATTGCAAATGGACAAAATTCACTTAGAAGGAGTTAAGCTTTATGCCTACCACGGTTGCATGGACGAAGAGAGCCGAATCGGTTCTGACTACGAAGTGGAACTCAAAGTTTGGGCAGACCTTCAAAAATCGGCTGGCACTGACCGTTTAAAAGACACGGTAGATTATGTTTTGCTCAACCGCATTATTACAGAAGAAATGGCCATTCGCGCCAAACTTTTGGAAGTGGTGGCACAACGCATCATAGACCGAATTTTTAAGGATGAAGCGCGCGTGAAAAAAGCCGAAGTAAAGGTGACTAAAATGGCTCCACCCATAAACGGAGATGTTGAGCGTGTATCTGTAATTCTGAAGCAAAAAAGAAAAAAATAAGAGCGTCTTTTTTAATCCATTCTCGTCTATTTAAAAATGAGAATAGATTTTGGCTCGCATTGATTTAGTTTTACATTTGTCGCCCTTAATATTTAGGGTCTCGTGGCCGAGTGGCTAGGCAGTGGTCTGCAAAACCATGTACAGCGGTTCGAATCCGCTCGAGACCTCAGAATAACAATCCTGACGTGCATTTGCAGTCAGGATTTTTTATTTTACAGTGAGCCAAGTTTACTTGAGTGAGCCGGTAAAATAAAAAAGACATTTTGGCGCTGAGGCGCTAACAGGGTTGTTACCGACCTTAAGTTAATTGCGGATCACCGAAGGTAATCCGCTCGAGACCCAAACCCATCTCTCGATTGAAAACTCAATCGGGATTTTTTTTGCCCACGCTACAAACTATATTCGCACAACCTTTATATCATCAAACTCAAATGAACAGGTTTTTTGCTTTTGTCCTATCGTTATTCATTTTTCAAGGCTTTGCGCAAAACATTAAATACCACTGGTCTGCAGCTTACATTAAGGAAGGTGTTTCCCTGCAACCCATAAAAGTTAAAATGGACGCTTTTGGTAACACCTATCTCACAGGTACTTTTAGTGATACACTAGATGCAGACCCTGGGCCAGATACTACATTGATCTATACCGGAGCACATGCTACAACCTCACCTTATGTGATCAAACTAAATCAAAAAGGAGAATTTTTGTGGGCCGCAAATATCAGGCACGCTCCTACAAACAATTCTGCGATTAGTGTGCGCGACATGAAAGTTGACTCTGTTGGTAATGTATACGTGGTTGGAGGATTTAAAGAAACATGCGATTTTGATCCAGGGCCCGGAGTAGCAAATAGAACATCTCCTTCTATTTACGCTTCAAAATACCTGTGGAAATTAGACAAGAATGGCAACTTTGTCTATGTTAAGACCATGGGAAACAGCACACATACTAATGAAAACTGGCAAATTGAAATTTTAAAAAATGGCAACCTTTTTATCCCCTCTTATTGTACTGGAATATTAGATATGGACCCGAGTCCAACTGGCGTTTTGAATATTGATTTTGGGCCCAATGGAAAAAACGCTCTGCTTGAGCTTACTTCTTCTGGAAATTTTGTGAGAATAGACACACTCCCTTACCCCGCGGATGTAAGAGTGGGAAAAAATCATGATTATTACTTAACGGGTGAGTTTTGGGGAACGCAAGATTTTGACCCCAGTAAAGCCGTAGACAACCATACAACCATTGCGGGAAGAGATATTTTCATCACCAAGCTAGATGCTAATTTTCAATACCTATGGACAAAGACTATTAGTGGGTTGGGTGACCAATATGTAAATGATTTTGAACTGGACAGTGCAGACAATATCATCCTTGGTGGAGATTTTGAATCCATGGTTGATTTTGACCCTGGCTCGGGAATAGTCAATTTAACCACAAATGGAAACGAAGATGCATTCATTGCTAAGTATGACTCTTCGGGCGGATATTTATGGGCTCATCATTTTGGGAATTCTAGCGCTGAAGATGTACGCATTATTGAACTTAGCAATACCGGAGATATTTATGCAGGAAGCTATTTTACCGGAACCGTTGACTTTGATCCTGGCATTGGACTATACAACAAGTTTGGATCTGGTAACACCGGTTATATAGTTATGTATACTGCTGCGGGCCAGTTTCAATGGGCGCAAACCTTTACTTCGGCATTAAGCATTTGCCAGGATATTGCTGCCGGACCATTTGATAATGTTTGCACCTTCGGTTTATTCAGAGACACTGTGAATGCCAATTCTACCTCTTCTACTCCTGTCATTTACCGTACAGGCAGTTATTTTAATAAGGGATTATTTGTCACTTCACTCACCAATTGTCCATCTGCAACAACAACTATAGATACAATAGAAGCATGTAATGCTCATACCTGGATCAATGGAGTGACCTATACGCAAAGCGATTCTTCTGCCAGTATATTGCTACAAAATATTGCCGGATGCGATAGTTTGGTGAATCTCTATTTAAAGATAAACTACACTGACACAAGTATTGCTGTTGCCAACATGACCGTTGCGGCCAATCAAATTGGAGCTAAGTACCAATGGATTAGGTGTGACTGGAACAACTTCGTTTTACCGGATGACACCAATCAAGTTTTTGTAGCAAAACAACCGGGTTACTATGCGGTAGTTATCAACGATGATGGTTGCATCGATACTTCGCGTTGTGTTGCGGTAGGTGATGTCAGCATTCCTGAAGTAAACATGCCTTGGGTTACACACTATCCTAACCCAACCTCCAACGAGTTGACCGTGGTCAAATCAAATGCAGAAGAGTTACAACTGCACTTGTACTCTTTGAATGGCAAACTCATAAAGCAATATTTACTCTCGCAGAAAGAAACACAATTGGACCTTGATCTTCCCGATGGTATCTATATTCTAGAGTACCAACTTCAAGCTAAAACTCATCGAGAAAAGCTCATCATTCAACATTAAGCTAGATTTAGGTCAAATTTGTATGTGACTTAAGTCATTCAAAGTCAGATCACCTCCCTCTACTTTTGTTCCATAATTAAGAAAGTCATGGAGCAATCGACAATAAATTTCAAGGAAATACGAGAATCGTTTAGTTATTCTGAGTACCAGTCTATGGTGTTTAATTTGGCTGAACAAGGTATAGTTACTGGTGAGGTTCAGTCTGAGGCACTTTTAAACAACACTCAATTGAATTTGCATCGCATGAAGCGAATTGATAAAAGGGCTGAACTAAATGAGGAGTTGATTGCCACGCTTAAAAAAATTGAATTTCCTGTAGATTGGTTTGTTTTAACCGAAGGCTGGTGTGGAGACGCCTCTCAAATTCTACCTTACTTAAATAAGATGGCTAAGGCTAACAGCAACATCAACTTAAAGCTCATTTTACGTGACGACCACCCTGAAATAATGAATGCTTATTTAACCAATGGTGGCAAGGCTATTCCTAAACTCATTATTGTAGATCCTGAAACTGGCGAGGAACTTGGCAATTGGGGACCAAGACCAGAAAATATCCAAAATGAGGTAAGCAAACTAAAAGCAGCAGATCCTGAAAATTTCAAAGCCAACTTGGGCAAAATGTTGCATACATGGTATGGCAAGGACAAAGGGCAATCGGTACAGGCAGAAATGCAAAAATTGATCAATAACCAATTGCTGGCGCTCGAATCTTTTTAGTGAATTATGCTAAATTCGCTTTAAAGTTTCACAATGAAATCAACGGCAGTTAGCTATTTACTTTGGTTCTTTTTTGGGTTGCACTATATCTATTTAGGTAAAATAGGCACACAGATTCTTTATTGGATAACTGCAGGCGGTCTGGGTATCTGGGCCTTCATTGACCTTTTCAGAATTCCAGGAATGGTGGAAAGAAAAAATAACGAGATCTATATTTCCGTTCAAAGAAGAATGCATCACTAAAGTTAATTGCTCACAAACCTTGCTATCTATGAAATTACTTAAAGTCACCATCATTCCAGTACTTGCTCTTCTATTAATATCTGCTTCCTCGCAGGAGCCTCGATTTGAAAGAGCTAAAGTTTTAAGCTTTACCAAAGTAGAAGGTTGGACAAAGTGGCATACCCCGGAAAAGGGTAAAATTTGGAAGATCGAGAACATCTGGTCTGGACTTCATGCCAATGCCGCGCATTATTACATTCAAGTAAATAAGGCCAAAACAAGACATACGTATAACGAAGAGTTTCGTTCCTTTTGGATTTCTGATCAAGATTCTATCCGCTTAAAGCGAGATGGAGGAGAGTTTGATTTTGCCGTATCTATCTTAGAATATGCCGTAGAGTAACTCTAATGTGTTACATGGATTTTGAAAGTACGTTTAAATCCATTCCATTTAAATTGAAAATAGTAAACCCCAGCTTCGTAGTTTTCGGTCTGGATTGAACCTTGATCGGCAATGAGTTTAATGTCAATTAATGCTCCCAAAGAATTGTAGACTTCAAGTTGGGTTATTCCCATTTGCATAGGCAGGTTTATTTGAACTCTTTCGTTTGCCGGATTGGGAAACAACTCTATTTGAGACAAAAGTTGATCTTCCTTGATGTTTACGTTATTCATGACATGGCAGCCACTGGTATCTGCGCATCCAGCGTAAATTATTACAGCATATCTTCCATTGGATGTTGGCGTAAAACTCTTTCCATTTTCTCCAGCAATAGGCAGGTAATTATTATCACAATCTACCCATTGGTATAGAGCTGTGTCTTGTTGAGCAATAAAGGAACCGGTAAGTGAATCTAAAATCACAGTGGTATCTACAATGGAAAGGGCTATTCTTAAAATGCTATCACATCCTTTTATGTTCTGCAAAGTATCTAAGTACGTGCCACTAGACTTCCAAACATGTTTGCCGCTGGGCGACAAGAGAGATTTACAAACGGTTGTGTCTAAGTCAATCGTGTCTATAGGGCAGTGATAAAAAACAAAAGCAGCTCCATTTCCATTCATGTTAGAATCAGATTGCTCTGGGCTTCCTCCAACCACTAGGCCATTATAAAAGGAAACGCTTGTGCCCATTTTCTCTGCACCAGTGCTCGAAGGAACATTTAATTCGCTGTAGTGTTTCCATACACCAACGCTGTCTTTTACATACATAAACATTGCTCCTTCTTTTTCAAAAGGGCTGCCAGAATGGTTGGAATTGTGTTTGGTTGAACCTACTAAGAGCGTATCATCTCGTACTTCAACATCATAACCATATTCTTGATAGTCATCCCGATCGTGAGCAGCTAGTTTTTGTACAAAATTCCAATTTCCCAATGCATTTTTCTCGTAGACATACACAGCTCCGCAATCATCTATGGGTGGACTACCCAGGTTACCTGCATGATTGTAGGGTGACCCAATGGCTAAAACGTCTTCATCCATTGAAAGAGAAAAGCCGAATTGATCATTGTGAGAGCGATCTGGTGCGGTGATCTTCTTTACTTCAATCCAATTACCAATAGAATCGGCCTTGAAAAGATAGACCGCACCGGTAGAAAAATTCGGGTTTTGACCGATTGAATCTGTACCATTCCTATAATCACCTACCGCTAATGAATTTCCTGAAAGGGCAAGTGCATGACCAAACTTATTAAAGACCTGCGGATCTGAAGCAAAAATTTTATCATACGCCACCCATTGTTGGCTGGCATTTTTCCTAAAGATATATACGGCTCCAGCAAACTGAGTTGGAGGAGAGCCTACGGCTGGTTCCGAAATGGATGAAACTGCCAAAGCAGAGTCTTCAAAAGCAATGGCATCTCCAAAGCTGTGTTGCGAAGAATCTGGAGCGATTATGCGCTGAGCTTCTTGCCAGTAATTTGCATTGTCTTTGGTGAAGTAAAACACTTTTCCCCTCGCGAAAGACGACACAGGTGAACTCTTGACAAGGGCATCTGGTGATGATATAAACGCTTCACTACCTTCAAGAACAAGTTGTCTACCAAAAAAATCGCTACTTCCTCTTTCTGAAGGAACTATCTTTTGCGAATTCAGCAAATTCCCAACACTGTCTAGTTGCATGAAATAAGCAGAGCCAGCGGACTGCACATAATTCATCCCGATCGAGTCATAATCATCTCCAACTGATGAAACAAGAAGAGTGCGCCCATCTAAACTAACTTGAACCCCCAGGCCGTTTCCAGATTTTGCATCTGGAGCTATAGTTTTTGCGCTGTATGGATGATGCTGTGCGAATGTGCCAAAACAGAGGAGCAGTAGAATAGATAGCGTAAAATTTTTCATGCTTATTATGGAATATCGGAATGCACAATTGGACGGAAAAGCTACAAAATTCTTTGACTATCTTTCCACCTCTAATCTAAAACTACATCACTATGAATCCGATTCTGAAAAATATTCTTGCAGTAATTGCGGGAGTGGTTATCGGCAGTATTGTTAATATGTTTTTGGTGAGCATTAGCACTACAGTTATTCCTTTACCCGAAGGAGTGAGTTTTGATCCGAATGACCAGACTGGTGAAAGTTTAAAAGCGGCATTACCCTTTTTTGAACCTAAGAATTTTATCATGCCATTTTTAGCCCACGCATTAGGGACATTAGTCGGAGCATATGTTACAGTAAAGGTAGCAGCCACTAAGAAGTTCGCATTTGCTATGGGAATGGGAGGTTGGTTTTTCATTGGAGGAATCATGGTGAATTTCTTCATGGCTCCTGGTCCGGCATGGTTCACAGGTGTTGACTTATTGTTCGCTTATTTCCCAATGGCTTGGATAGGTTTCAAGTTGGCAGGAGGTCACAATTCAAAATCAAATGTTAGTCCTGTAATACAATAAAAAAAGCCCTTTCGGGCTTTTTTAATTTTATGATCTGCTGGGGTAAATCCCTTCTAGGCAAATAATATAATTCACTCCTAAACTAGGTTGCATGTTATTGATGGATTGTCCACCTCCAGAATTGGAAGAAGAGTCTAACGCTAACTCTTGTCCTGATGGCGTCTTTCCAGAAACAAAAGAATCAGAGCTGGCTACTTGAAATGAGGCATCCACCGCTTCTTCTGCTTTATAAATGGAAGGATTTGAGTGGTTGTGTGGTGGCAACTGCTGCTCCGTTAATGTAACATGTTCCTCACCAAATTTGTCACCAATGTCTCTTGGAGTCAATCCAATTCCGTTTCCTGGGTGTAAAGGCACGCGTCCACGCAAATCAGGTAAAGCAAATGTGGTTCTACCATCCCCTCCATAAATGGTTCCTAAGATGGAAAACAAAGCTGAATATTGTGAGATTGGCAATAGCTGACCATCACAAAGGGCCCAACCTCTAGGGGCGAAATTACCTCCGAATAATTTTACTTCTCCTATAAATGGCATGTCGTCAGAATTTGATGTTGAACTTGATTGAGTTGATGTTGAAGAACTCCCTGATGTGCTTCCCGAAGAAGTTCCGCTAGACGAAGATGAAGCCGTGTCATTGTCATCATCGTCATTACTTACATCAGGAATTGGAATCTTTCTTGGAATCTTGCGAATTGGCTTCTTTACAATCTTGGTCCTTTCGGGAATAGGTTTTATGGAAATTCTTCGCTTCGACATGGGAATATCTTCTAGGTTAAATGTAAGAATTTTCTTTCGCTTATCGAGATGAATAAACTGTGGCCATCGAAAACATGATTTTATATTTGCGCCATGGCAAAAAACAAGCTCAAACGGTTTAGAGAAAACGAAGGGTTTTCACATCTTTTTCAACCTTCAAGAGAGGAGGCACAACAGGCTCATCCCTTAAAGGGAAAATGGCATTCGGTCTTTTTTAAGAATGACAACCCTATTGTTTTAGAGCTGGCATGCGGCAACGGAGATTATGCCGTTGGTCTTGCTGAAAAATATCCCGATAAGAACTTTATTGGAGTTGACATTAAAGGAGCTCGATTATGGACAGGCGCGAAAAAGAGTAACGAAGCCGGGATGAAAAACGTTGCCTTCCTGCGCACTCAGATTGAACTAATTGAAAACTTCTTTGCCGAAAATGAAGTAGATGAGATCTGGATCACTTTTCCGGATCCTCAGATTAAATACAAACGTGCTAAGCACCGATTGACGCATCCACTATTTTTAGATCGCTACCGTAAATTTCTAAAGCCAGAAGGAGTAGTCCATTTAAAATGCGACAGTGAATTTCTACACGGTTATACACACGGTATCATAGAATGTTTAGGTTGTACAGTTCATGAAGCCTATCATGATATTTACAAACAGCTTTTAGACCACGACCCAAAAAATGTGCTTTTTACCATCAAAACTTACTACGAGCAAAAGTGGTTAGAAGAAGGAAAAGCCATCACGTACATCAGATTTTCTTTAGACGATGAGCCAGCAAAATGATTTTTATGAAAAAGTCTATGGCATTGTAAAAAAGATACCTGAAGGTAGGGCAACCAGCTATGGAGCCATAGCAAAATACTTAGGCGCTGCTCGCTCAAGCAGAATGGTAGGTTATGCCATGAATGCTGCTCATGATATTATAGACGTACCTGCACATCGCGTTGTGAACAGAAATGGCGTGTTAACAGGCAAACATCATTTTCCTGGCAAAAATCTTATGCAGCAATTGTTAGAATCCGAAGGTGTTGAAGTAGAGGATGATCAAATCAAAGAATTCAAAACAAAGGTCTTCTGGGACCCAATGATTGAATTAAATCTGGATTGATTCATTACCCAAACTTCTTTTTCTGTACCTTTTTTGAAACTAATGACAACATAAATGGCCTTTGATGAATACTTGGGAGAACGCATTGCCCAAAACCTCAATCAACGTAAAGTTCTATTCGAAGAAAAGAAGATGTTTGGCGGACTTGCCTTCATGATCAATGGGAAAATGTGTGTAGGTATTGTCAAAAATGAGATGATGGCGAGGATTGGTCCTGATGCCATGGATGAAGCATTGAAAATGGAAGGCTGCAGAATTATGGATTTCACAGGCAGACCTATGAAAGGCTATGTATTTATTTCTCAAGATGGAATAGACAGCGAAGAAAACCTGAATTACTTTATTGAACTCGCATTAAAGTTTAATACCGAATTAACAAGTTAAAATGCCTAAAACGACCATCGAAAAGAAAGAGGTGTATTATGAAATACATGGAACGGGTGCGCCTGTTATTATGCTGCATGGATTTTTAGAGTCTTTAACTATGTGGCATTACTACGCCAAAGATCTATCCAAAACACACCAAGTGATTTTAATCGATCTTCCAGGCCATGGAAGAACCGAGGTATTTCCTGAACACCATATGGATGACATGGCCAAAGTGGTCTTTAAGGTGTTGGATCATTTAGGTGTTGAAAACGCTCCGATCATTGGGCACAGTATGGGAGGTTATGTGGCATTAGCGATGGCCGATCAAAAACCCGAATTGAAACAAAAGATCTTATTATTCTTTTCTTCAGCTGCTGCTGATACTCCAGAAAAGAAGATCAATAGAGAAAGATTGAAGAGCATTGTTAAAGACAATAAAGAGATCTTTTCACGCCATGCCATCCCAATGCTTTTTACTTCAAAAACTAGAGCATTGTTTAAACCTGTAATAGACCAATTAATAGAAGAGGCCATTGCAATGGATACCAATGGAATTACTAAAACCATAGACGGCCTCAAGCTTCGACCCAATAGAGAGCATGTATTAGAAAACACTTCGGTATCATTTATTTCAGGCAAACTTGATGAAGCTGTTCCCTTTGATTCATTAACTCAGCAACACAAGGCAAAAGGGGTTGAAAAAGTCTGGGTCACCGAAAATGGCCACATGGGTCACATAGAAGACCGTGACTATTGCCTTGCTGCGATTCAAGAATTTTTGGCATAAAAAAAGCCGCTAAAATGAGCGGCTTCTATTCTTTTTAGCAAAGACTAGCAATACTCTTCAAAAGCACCTTTTAGGTTTTCTGCAATCATATCTGCAGTTCTTCCTTCAATATGGTGGCGCTCGATCATGTGTACCAATTCACCGTCCTTAAACAAAGCCATTGCTGGCGATGAAGGAGGAAATGGAGCCATCATTTCACGTGCTTTATTCACTGCGTCAACATCGTTTCCTGCAAAAACAGTGATCAATCGATCAGGACGCTTGTCTTGAGCAACAGCCATTCTAGCCGCTGGACGAGCGCTTCCCGCTGCACAACCACAAACAGAGTTTACCATTACTAAAGTTGTGCCTTCTTTGCTAATATTATTTTCTACAGCCTCAGGTGTTTTTGTTGCTTCAAATCCTGCTTGAGCCAACTCATCACGCATTGGTGCAATTAAATCTTCTGGATACATTTCTTAAAAATTTAGACTGCAAAAATAATTCAAAACCTGCGAATTATCACACAAACCGCTTAAACAGATGTATATACACTTATTTACGCTTGGTTCGGAAATATTCAATGAGCAGGTCGCTACATTCATTCGCTCTAACCCCAGTGATCAATTCAGTCTTAGGATGAAGCTTTCCTCCATTTACTTGATAGCCTCGTTTTTCATCGCTAGCGCCAAAAACCACTTTACCAAAGCGTGCCCAATACAAACCTCCCACACACATGGTGCACGGTTCTAGAGTAACATATAGTGTACAGTCATTTAAAAATTTACCTCCCAAATAGTTGCTCGCGGCTGTAATCGCCTGCATTTCTGCATGAGCAGTAACATCATTTAGTCGTTCGGTAAGGTTATGCGCTCTTGCAATAATTCTATTGTTACTCACTACTACAGCACCCACGGGTACCTCATCCATGTCCATGGCTTTCAATGCTTCTTTCAAAGCTTCACCCATGAAATGGTCATCACTATATAAATCGATCATTGTAAATATTCAAGGTTGCAAAGAAACCACAATCAATGAAAACTACTTAGCCTTGTAAATCTTGTACTCTTGAGCGTACTCTCCCATTTTTACCCAACACACATAGTATTCTTCTGTGTTTTCGGTAATCTTCACCACCAGTTTGTTCATTCCTCCTGGCTGTTCTTCTTGCGCATCCAAAACATATTCGGTAGAAGAATTCCAACTCAAATTATACCGTATAGTATCTTGAGTAGAATTTGGAATATTCAACTGTTCGTTTTCTGTTCGAATAAATGTGCCATAGTCATCATAAAAAGTTCCCGTCTTCAAATCTTTAACACTTCCGCTTTCGCTGATAAGCTCATCATAGCGTTGTTTTTTAAATGGGCTCTCGCCAGAAATAGAACTCAGAGTAAGCACCACAAGGCTAAAAAACCAAAGTGAGTTTGCCGTGAGAAACAATATTCTGAAGACCGCAGAAAATCGTTGCTTAAAAGTTGCGTAGCGTTTAGAAACAACTGGACTCAAAATCAGACTGAACAACGCAATTGGCAAGATGATCCAAATAGGCACACCGTACATTGAGAAAATGTACAGAGCCTGATAACCACCATTCATACCATAAAAAGCAGGAATCAACGGTTCTACAATCGTAACCAAAATCATATTGAGAATTACCAAGATCCAAATAGATCTTACCAGCCTTTTGCGTGTTTTCCTTCGGGCTTCGGCTTTTGCTTTGATGACCGCGTCATCATCTAAATGATCTACGTCCATACCTAATTCAAATGATCCATGACATCTGGCTCTGCAGAATAATCCTTTTGTATAATTCGGTTTACCTTAGGTTGTAAGAACCAAATCCCAATAAAGTAAAACCAGATCATGAAAATTTCTGCCAAATAATCTCTGAAGGCCACATCTGCCTGATGCTCAGCCGTCTTAATAATTCTACCCATAAAGTAGAAAGAATAGAACATAGCTAATGAGCTGATCAAGTTCAACACCACCAAAAATGAGAGAAGTTGGGGAGACTCATAAGGGTCGTAAATAGCATTCACAAAACCGAAGGCGGAGATCAATGCCGCTATAGCTGGGAGTACAACGCATATCTTAAAAAGGGTGGTATTCTTTTGCAGCTTCCAATGCAATTGGTCGTTCAACCCAACTCCAACAGACCACATCCAACCTGCCAAGGTGATCACGGGCAGCAATACAAAGATCATTAACGTAGACAAAAAACTATTTACATCATTGGCATCGGGCTGCGCGGGATAGGGCATTTCTGCAAATTCAAGCATCTGAAAAATGAGATATACAATTCCCAATATCGGAATGATAATTAAAGGAATGAATAATTGCCAGTGTTTGGCTTTAAGAAAAACATCGATCATAATTTAGAGTAGTTTAATGTAAATGGTCCATTACATCGGGTTGAAATTGGCCTTCATAAATTCTATTCACTTTGGGTTGAACAATCCAAATACCAATAAAATAGAACCACATCAGAAAGAACTCCCCGGCATAATCCCCGAAATTAACAGGGCGTTGAAGCTCTGCTGTTTTAATTGTTCTTGCCACAAAGTAGAGGTTATAGAACATACAAAACATGGCAAAGAAATGGAGAGGAAAAAATATAAATATGGCTAATGGAGGTCCTGCACTGCTGCTACCTGAATCCACAACATTACCTACGTAAATCATCAAAACAACAATTAAAAAAATGTAGATAATCGGATACCAGATGGAGAATTTGAAAAAACCTGTTTTCAACTTCGCTCCAATGGGAATGTATTCTTGAAGTTTTACACCTAAAGACCAGAACCACATTAACATTACAGAAGTCAAAATCAATGTTCCAGCCATTACGCCACTCACATAAGAAACTATATTATCCGCATCAAAATTTTCAGAGTTTTGATCAATCGCCTCCATTGTAGAAACCATTTGAATCATAAACACGATGTAAAGCAGAAATGGAATTCCGACCAAAACGGAAAACATTTGCCAGTGCTTAGCTTTTAAAAAAATATTCATGGTAGGGCTGTAATAATTGGTCCGAAATATAACCTCTAAAAGCGTTCGAAAAAGCATCAAATCAACTTTGCGAAAACTGTTGATTTCCAAGGTGTAGAATTGAACTTACTTCGTAATTTCGCAGGCTTAAAATTTTCAGCAATGTATCGTACGCACACCTGTGGTGAATTGAGAATAGAACATGTTGGCCAACGTGTAAGTTTAAGTGGTTGGGTTCAAAAAGGAAGAGACCTTGGAGGAATGACTTTTGTTGATCTTCGCGACCGCTATGGAATTACACAGCTAGCATTTAATGAAGAATGGAATACCTCTCTTTTAGCCGATGCAAGAAAGTTAGGAAGAGAATTTGTGATTGCCATTGAAGGTGAAGTAATAGAGCGCTCTAGCAAGAACAAACAAATACCTACAGGTGAAGTTGAAATTAAAGTAGATAAGCTTTCTGTATTAAACTCATCTGCCTTACCTCCTTTTACCATTGAAGATGAAACTGATGGTGGAGAAGAACTCCGCATGAAGTATCGTTACTTAGATATCAGAAGAAAACCGGTAAGAGATAATCTATTGTTGAGAAGCAAAGTAAATCTAGAGGTTCGCAAGTACTTAACAGATCTTGGTTTCGTAGATGTTGAAACACCATTTTTGATCAAGTCTACGCCTGAAGGTGCACGTGACTTTGTTGTACCAAGCCGTATGCACAATGGCGAATTTTATGCATTACCACAATCTCCACAGACTTTTAAACAGCTACTGATGATTGGCGGCATGGATAAATATTTCCAGATCGTAAAATGCTTTCGCGATGAAGACCTTCGTGCCGATCGTCAACCTGAATTTACACAGATCGATTGCGAAATGGCCTTTGTAGAGCAAGAAGACATTCTACAAACTTTTGAAGGTCTACTAAAACATCTCCTTAAAGAAGTAAAGGGAGTTGAGGTTGGCGACATTCCAAGAATGACCTACGATGAAGCAATGGAAAAATATGGCAACGATAAGCCAGATATCCGATTTGGAATGGAATTCTTGAACATGAATTCTTTGGTAAAAGACAAAGGGTTCAAGGTTTTTGATGCGGCAGAATCTGTTCTGGCAATTAATGTTCCTGGCTGTGCAACGTATACCAGAAAACAACTGGATGCATTAACCAATTGGGTTCGTAGACCACAAATTGGCATGCAAGGTTTAGTGTATTGCAAATACAACGAAGATGGTTCTACCAAATCTTCTATTGATAAATTCTACAACGAAGAACAACGTGTAGAGTGGATGAAAGCCGCTGGAGCTGAAAAAGGAGACCTTCTTTTGATCTTAGCTGGTGAAGACAAGATTACGCGTAAAGCGATGAGCGAGCTGCGTTTATATATGGGAGAAACTTTAGGGTTGAGAAACCCAGAAGTTTTTGCTCCGCTTTGGGTTCTTGATTTTCCTTTATTAGAATGGGATGAAGAAACAGAGCGTTATCATGCTATGCACCATCCTTTCACCTCTCCTAAACCAGAAGATCTTGCCAAGATCGATAGCGATCCAGGAAATGTAAAAGCCAATGCTTACGATTTAGTGATGAACGGTAACGAAATTGGTGGAGGTTCCATTAGAATCCATGATCGTGACTTACAAAAACGTATGTTCAACCTTTTAGGTTTTAGCGATGAAGAAGCGCAAAAACAATTTGGTTTCTTGATGAGTGCTTTTGAATACGGTGCTCCTCCGCATGGTGGTGTTGCATTTGGGTTTGATCGTCTAGTCGCTCTGCTAGGAGGTGACGAGGTTATTCGTGACTACATCGCATTCCCTAAAAACAATGCCGGTCGCGATGTAATGATCGACTCTCCTGCAACTATTTCAGGAGAACAATTAACGGAATTGAGCTTAGCAGTAACTGAAGCGTAAAATGGAAGCGCGGTTAAACAAACTTCTGAGAAAATTTTTGGTGTGGCGAATTCGCCATATGTCTCAGCAAACTTTTGTTTACCTGTTAAGCATTTTAGTGGGATTCATAACCGGCTTAGCTGCAGTTACATTAAAGAATTCTACTCATTACATTCAGCATTTAGTTTCAACTAGCGACTACCACAGCTACTTCTATTTTGCCTTTCCGGTTATCGGAATCGTGATAACAGTAGTGATAAAGCGTGCATTTTCTTCACCTGTAGGTGAAGGTATCCCCAGTACGCTATATGCCATTTCAAAACGCAATGGGATATTGGCCAGATATAAGATGTATGCCTCAATGGTCACTTCTGCAATAACGGTAGGTTTTGGTGGTTCGGTTGGACTGGAAGGCCCCGCAGTATCTACAGGTTCGGCCATAGGTTCGAATTTGGGTAAGGTCATGCACCTGGATTATAAAACCCGCATTTTGCTGATTTCATGCGCCACGGCAGGCGCCATTGCCACTATCTTTAACGCACCTATTGCTGCTATCATTTTTACCATCGAGATCTTTAGCTTAGATCTTACCATCGCTTCTCTTATCCCATTGTTATTAGCCTCTGTTTCGGGGTCTGTAACTTCTTTTTTTATTGAGAATCGAAGAGAATATTTATTGAGCTATAAACTGACAGATGCGTTTTCTATTAGTGAGCTTCCAGCATACATTTTATTAGGAATTATATGCGCATTGATCTCCGTGTATTTCACAAAGATGTACTTCCAGATCGAAGGCTTGTTTGGTAAAGTAAAGAAGCCCATGTATAAAACCATCTTAGGTGGATTGGTTTTGGGGTTCCTTATTTTTCTAATTCCCCCACTCTATGGTGAAGGATACACAACCATCAATAACATTTTGAATGGTAACCTTGACAATGTTTTTGCCAATAGCTTCTTTGCTGAGTTCTCAGACAATGAATACATGGTCTTGGCATTGTTTGCAGGGTTAGTCATCTTTAAGGTATTTGCTACATCACTCACCATTGGCGCTGGCGGTGTAGGTGGTGTTTTTGCTCCAAGTCTATTCATGGGAAGCTCTGTTGGGTTCATTGTGGCTCGAGCATTGAACTTTTTCAATTTCAGCTTAAGCGAAAGTAATTTTGCTTTGGCGGGTATGGCCGGGCTGATGGCTGGAGTGATGCATGCACCTTTAACGGCAATCTTTATGATTGCAGAAATAACAGGGGGTTATCAGCTCATTATTCCATTAATGATAACCGCATCGCTTTCCTTTATTTTCACAAAATACTTTTTACCGCATACTATCTACACTAAACAATTGGCCCGAAGAGGAGAATTGATTACTCATGATAAAGACAAAGCCATCCTCACTTTAATGAACATGCGTGAAGTAATCGAGAATGACTTTATCAAAGTAAAAAGAACGGATACTTTGGGGGACTTAGTTGAGATCTTTAAACGCAGTCAACGAAACCTATTTCCCGTAGTTGACAATAAGAACCGCCTGACGGGCGTGCTTACTTTAGACGATTTTAAGCAATTACTTTTTGATGCTTCGCAATACGATAAGGTCAAAGTAAGTGACCTGATGTATAGTCCTCCAGCTGTGATTCAGACCAATGACAATATGGATGAAGTGATGAAGAAATTCCAACGTAGCAATGCCTGGAATCTTCCCGTAACTGAAAATGGAGAATACAAAGGTTTTATTTCCAAGTCCAAACTGTTCTCAGCCTATCGCAGAAAACTGCAGCAAGTATCTCGATCATAGTTAGAGTTTTTTCACGCTTGTGTTTTGGCATGTAATTTTCAAGGTGTTTTCTCTACTATTGTAATTATTAACAGAAAAACCATACAAAATGCGCCTTTTTCTTGCCTTACTTTCTTCCATTCTATTCATTCAATGCTCTAACACAGCCAACTTATCTGGGCAATGGCAAGATGATGTAGTTGAAAGTTATTATCAGATCTGGCATACCGGTGCTGCTCCCGCAGGAACAGGTGCAAATTTTTTCATCCTTTTGAAAGCTCCTTTATCTTATTCCATAGAAGAATTTAAGGTGAATGGAGAGCCGCTAGAAGTTGAAACCAAAGAAAACGGGAAAGGGCTGTTGATTATTGGAAGACACTTTACCCCACCCAACCCAGAACAAGAAGATCAAAAAGTACCTAAGTTCTATTTACAAGAAGCATATTCTGGTAAATTAAAGCTTACACAAGCAGGAGAATCTTTTTGGGTAAAAGTGGACAACTTTCAAAAGCGAGAATCTGAAATGATGCCGTAAGGTTTTGGCCTAAAGAGCATCCAATTCGTGGTATTGGCAAAAGATTACTTTTACCAACCTTTTTTTTAAAGGACACGTTATATATAAAACTCTACTGCGAATGAAATTTTTGAAAGTGCTAACTGCAACGTCTGTTGTGGCCGCCTTGGCTTTGGTTGTATACTTAAATCAACAACCATCAGAAAGAGAACAATACGCCCTTTATTTAGAAAATCATCCATACAATAATCTTGGTTTAACTGACCAAGAAGCTGAAGATATGCCGAAAAAAGCTCGTCCTGATCTGGCTTTCATGCAAGACTTTTTACTAACGATGGATCCTAAATTGAAAAGGCCCACCAAAGAGGTTTTGTATCCGGTATTAGCCGAGTTGAACAAACAAAACAACATTTATTCTTCTTCTAAAACAGCTACCATAAACTGGGTTGAAAGAGGACCAACAAATGTTGGTGGAAGAACCAGAGCTTTGATCTTTGATCCGAATGATACCGCTGGCACAAAAGTTTGGGCCGGAGGAGTTGGCGGTGGACTTT
>JAOARK010000472.1 GCA_025210575.1 Schleiferiaceae bacterium | reverse complement strand
GTATACCACTTGTTATAAATCGCACTTTGACCAGCAATCGCTTTTAGTTCAGGACTATAAGATTTAGGCTTGTATGACCTAATCAATCCATTTTTGTCTTGAACAGTAGTTGAACAAAACCTACTCATTTTTTGCAATTCGGTAGAAGGGTTATTTAATAAGTCCTCGTATTTAATATCCAAAAATCGGTCCCCAAGTTTTCTGTTGCTCTCACCTTGCTCAACATACCTTTCCCAAAGGTTAAAATTGAATGCCAGAGAATCCAAATCTTTGATTTCAGGTTCGTTCAAAACTCCATTTCTGCTTTTTAAACTCAAAGCGACATCCATTCCATTTCTTATAACATGAATGACTTTCGCATTAGGAAACATCTTTAAATACATGGAAAGAGTAAAGGTATTCCTTGGGTCTTTCCATCCCCATTTTGTTCGTCCAGAGAACCGAGGTGATGCATTTTGAAAATGGATTTGATATAAGTCCTTGGCCGATATTTTAAACCAATTCTGTTCTTCTGGAACTTTTGGTTCTAACCAACTCGATCCAGAATTGCCCAATACTTGTTGATTAATGCTTAAAAAGTGAAAAGCCTCACTATTATGGTCTCTAAAAACACCCTGATGCACGCCAGCCTCATTAAGCAATTGGCTAACCAAGGTGGTTCCCGATCGGTGCATACCGATGATAATAATTGGTGAAAGAATTTCTGATTGAAACAAAAGCAAGAATTCATGAATCCCTAATAGAGCGAAAATAGACGAAAACCACAGGAATAAGAACTCATAAAACAATTTGTCTTTATATATTTCGACCTTTTCAGAATCACCTTAATTAAAACTCGATATGGCATCCGCATCCACACAAAAAACAAATGCAATGAGCATGGTTATTGGCGCAGCTATAGTGCTCTTTCCATTTGTAAAAACAGATGCAGAAACACTTATTGATTTTGAACTCTTGCCCAAGCAACTTATGGCAAGCATAGTTGCTTTGATCTTGTTGGGTATGATGGTGGCCAAAAAAGTTAAGTTGCCCTTAGCCAATCCGGCCATCATTGGGTTCATGGTTTTTGTTTTTGCTCATTTTGTATCGATGTCTGGTGCTATTAATATAGCCGAAGCATGGGCAACTACTGTAAAGAATATGGCATTTGCCGGATTGCTTATTGCTCTGGTCGTTGGGTTTTATCAAAATCAAATACAGTTTAAAGAAGTTGCAAAAGGTGGCGCCATCTTCGGATTACTTATCGCGTTGATCTCTCTGCCAGATATTGTGAACGCTTATACGAAGAATAAAACTTTAGATGCTTTATATGGTCTGAGAGAATATTATGCGCACAAGAACTTTTTGGCTTCAGCATTGCTGATGAGTTTACCAATGGTTGTAACAACCGCTTTAAATAAAGTAAAAACCTGGCGTATTATTGGTTTGGTTGCATTAGCACTCGTATTGCTCGACATTGCTTTGTTGCGCACTCGAAGTGTTTATTTAGCCATTGGCGCCAGTACAACTATCGTTCTTTTGTTCTTGTACCTTTTTTCAAAAGGTCAGGAAACAAGCACAAAGGTTTTAAAAATTGGTGCTATAAGTCTCGTAGCCTTCGTAGCCTTGGTAACGGTTGTGATCACCACTACGAGTATTGGAGAAAGTTTTTTAAACACAAGCAACTTAGATTTAAGATACAAGTATTGGGGCTCATCTATTGAAATGATCAAAGAGAATCCAGTTACTGGAGTAGGTGCTGGAAATTGGAGAATACACTTTCCCAAGCAAGGACTGCTGGGTATGAATGAAAGCATTCTACAAGGTTACAACACAATCAATCGTCCACATAATGATCTTTTATGGGTATTTTCTGAGACTGGAATTTTGGGCATTTTAGGTTTCGTTGCTTTTATCGTTTTTAGTTTTATTAATACCATTAAAGCGGCACAAGGAAAAGAAACCCAAGAGCGGTTAGAATTACTTCTTGCTTCTGCAGGAATCTTGTCTTTTGTTATCTACGGATTATTTGAATTTCCTTTAGAGCGTCCAGAACATTTCTTCATGTTCATCCTTTATTGCTCTTTTGGCATTGGAGTATTTCTACAAAACTCTGAATCGAAAAAAACAATGAGCGCTCAGCCGTTGGTAGCACTTCTTCTCATTACAGGATTGTTTTCAACTTATGTAATCAACAAACGTTTAAGCTCGGCAAAAGATGCCAAACAAGCAGTAAACGCTTTTGGAAAAAGGCAACCTGCGTTAATGCTTAGACATGGTCAAGCAGCTCATCAAACGTATTACAGCTTAGATGATTTTGCCAATCCGGTTCTCTTCTTTTCTGGAATGGGCAAACTCGCTCAAGGGAATACAAACGGGGCAATAAACGACTTTAGAATTGCACTAGATGAACATCCTTACCATATCTTGACTAACATTCAAATGGGAAACGCATACAGAACGCAGAAAAAATTTGCAGAAGCCTTGCCATTCTTTAATCAGGCATTAGATATTGCCCCATTTAATGAACAAGCCTTATTAAATAGAGCAGAAACAAGTTTGTTGCTAGGCGATTGGAAAACTTCACTTGCTGACTTAAAAGGGGTCACTCCAAATAAGAATAATCAGCGTTACATGAACGTGTTAAAACAAACCTTGGCCAGCTATATGCAAAATCCACCAATGAAAGAACATGCAAGCTTGAATAAATTCCTGAAGGGTGCAACAAATGTAGATGCAATGGCGAATAAATTCATTGCCTGGAGAACAATGTATACCGATAACAGAGTTAAGAATTTGAATACAAATAATTAATATTAATTCTCAAACATTATTTTTAGTTTAGCAGCGTTAATAAGACAAACAATGATGTTAACCATTAATCATAAAAATCGAGTATGTGCGCCAAAGAATTGGATGCAATACTTTATTATGATTATACCAGGAGAAGCAGAATAGAAAATAATAAAGTAGAACTTATAAAAAGTGCTTCTCCATTCGAGAAGCACTTTTTTTTTGAGCAAAAGAAAGATGAAAGACCTTTTAGAACAGATCAAAGAAACAACTACCAATAAGTTTGTAAAACAATTTGAAGTTTCTCAAGACAAGTGTGATACTTCTGGTAAATTGAGCATGCTTCATCTTTTTTCAATGCTAGAAGAGTCTCTCACTTCTCCAAAGGCTATTATTGAACAAATTGCTCCTGCTTATAAAAAAGAGTTATTGAATATCGATTTTCAAAAAATGGAAGAAGCATTGGCCGGGGAGGAATTAGAAGTAGAGATGCGATTTTATTCTATAGATAAGAAAACTGTTCAGCTTAAAGCATTTGCGCGCACTTTCTCTAATAAGGGAAAAGCGAAGAAGATCGCTAAAACCACCTATACTTATAAAGCCGTATACATAGAACGAAATGCAGCATAACCTATATTTAGGCAAAATTGAAAATATGCAAAATATAGATCAGGTAATTTCAGAGCTCGAAAAGATCAAAGCCAAGTGC
>JAOARK010000046.1 GCA_025210575.1 Schleiferiaceae bacterium | reverse complement strand
CCTCAAAATATTCAAGACCCTGCGTTGAGTGATATTTTAACAGTTGAGATTAGAGTGATTGCACCAGCTCCTAGAAACCCACAAGCCAATCATGACGGTGACGGGTTGAGTTTGTCTTGGAATCGAGAGGTTTGTTCGCAAGCTATAGGGTATGATGTTTATCGCAGGGAAGGTACATATGGTTACGTATGGGATACATGTGAAACAGGAGTTCCTCCATATACAGGATATGTTTACCATGCGAGCACATCAAGTATAACAGACACAACTTACTTAGATACAATAGATATTAAGGTGGGTGTGCAATACTGTTACATGGTTGTTGCGAATTTCCCAGATGGAAGTGTAAGTGTTGCAAGCGAAGAGTTTTGTGCCGAGCTACCTAAATCTAGACCGATTATCACCAATGTTGATGTATTGTCTACTGATCAAAGTAGTGGTGAGATCGACATAAAATGGACTCCACCAAGAGAGTTTGATAGCGCGGCTTTTCCTCCTCCATACAGCTATGTTGTTGAGCGTGCTGAGAATATAGATGGTAGTGCTTTTGTTCAAGTGGGTACGACCAGCACTTTTATGGATACAACGTTTACTGATCAAAATTTAAATACTGAGCAAACTGGTTATAACTACCGCGTGGCTCTTGTGAGTAATGGGGCGCCAGCCATTTATTCTGACCCAGCGAGTTCAATATTCTTGAAATTGTTACCTGCAGATAAAATCATGGTTTTGCAGTTTAATCATGTTACACCCTGGGTGAATGATACTTTCGTAGTGTTTAGGGAGAATGCACCGGGTGTTTTCGATTCCATTGGATTTAGTACCTCGAATAGCTATTTAGATACAGGTTTGGTTAATGGTCAGGAGTATTGCTACAAAGCATTAGGAATTGGAGCTTTTACAGGAACAGGTCTGCCTAAACCGCTCTTCAATAATTCTCAGATCGCTTGTAGTTCTCCGTTAGACACGGCAAAGCCTTGTGCCCCTGAGGTTACCTATACGGCTGACTGTGTTGCGAGATTGTTAACCTTGTCTTGGCAGGATCAACCGGGTTTTTGCTCTTCAGATATTATTGCCTACAACATCTATTATAAAGAAAAGGCAGCAGATCCATGGCCTAGTACTCCTGTTGCCACAGTTCCAGTGAGTCAAAAGTCGTATACCGTAGACCCTGACAAATTAGTGGGTTGTCATGCGATTAGCGCAATAGATGATGCAACCCCTCCCAACGAAAGTAGCTTGAGTAACATAATTTGCATTGAAGGTTGTGATACAATTGCACTACCTAATGTTTTTACTCCTAATGATGGAGGAACTAATTTGTTCTTTACCGCTATACGAGACGCTGATGGAAATCCAATTTTTAGAGATATAGCCACATTTACCATTGAAGTTTATAACAGGTGGGGTGGAATTGTTTATACTACAGATAGCCCAGAAGAATTTGTAAGTCGAGGTTGGGATGGAAAAGACATGAACTCAGGTCAAGATGTTGCAGATGGAGTCTATTTCTACCTCGTTGTCTATACTCCAAAATCTTCACAGCAGGTGGAAAACCGTCAATTGAAAGGATCTATACATCTATTTAGATAATATGTTTACAGGAATCGTTGAAACGCTTGGTGTAATTCGCACCATTGAACAAGAAAATAGCAATGTTCATTTTACCGTTGAATCTAATATATCTCATGAGCTTAAGGTAGATCAGAGTGTTGCCCATAATGGTGTGTGTCTAACCGTGGTAGGGATTAATAATGACAAGTATACCGTTACAGCGATTAAAGAGACGCTTGAAAAAACTGCATTAGGTCAATGGAAAGAGGGTGATGAAGTGAATCTTGAACGCTGCACCAAGATTGGTGGCCGTCTAGATGGTCATATAGTTCAAGGTCATGTGGATCAAGTGGGTGAATGCGTAGGTAGAGAAGATCAGAATGGTAGTACTGTTTTTACATTTCGCTACGATGGTAGTAAGGGAAATGTGACTATAGAGAAAGGATCGATCACTGTAAACGGTATTAGTTTAACCGTGGTCAATTCAAAAGACAATCAGTTTTCGGTGGCAATCATTCCCTATACCTTAAAACATACGCAACTAAAAAATGTTGAAGTTGGTCATCAGGTGAATCTTGAGTTTGATGTAATAGGGAAATATGTTAAACGACTTTTGGGTCAGTAATGCTCAATATAATTAGGGAAATTGTAGTGGGCGGCTAAAGCCATAATTCTAAATTTGCCCAATGCCTTCAACTAAAATCAAGAACATTCTTAAAACATTGCCGGATAAGCCTGGTGTTTATCAACATATAGATAAAGAAGGGCAGATTTTATATGTAGGCAAGGCATTAAATCTCAAAAAAAGAGTATCCTCTTATTTCAATAAAACCTTAGATAGTGGAAAAACCGCTGTATTGGTAAAAAAGATAGCTGATGTAAAAGTTATAGTTACCGAAACAGAAATTGACGCTTTGCTTCTAGAGAACAATTTGATTAAAGAGTATCAGCCACGTTACAACATAAATCTTAAAGACGATAAATCATATCCGTGGATATGTATTAAGAAGGAGCGCTTTCCTCGTATTTATTCATTACGGAATTTACCTAAAGATAACAGCGAATATTATGGGCCGTATGCATCAGTAAAAGTGATGAAAACGGTTCTTGAGTTGATTAGGCAACTTTATCCATTACGCACATGTAGTTATCAACTAACCGAGGATAATATTGATAATGGGAAATTTAAGGTTTGCTTAGAATACCATCTAAAGAATTGTTTGGGGCCTTGCGAAGGTTTGCAAAACGAAGACGAATACAATAAGAATGTAGCAGAGGCAAGAAAAATAATAAAGGGGAAAATCTCCAGTGTAAAAGGTCTTCTAAAAGATAAAATGGTTGAGCACGCGGAGAATCTTCAATTTGAATTGGCTCAGCAGTTCAAAT
>JAOARK010000471.1 GCA_025210575.1 Schleiferiaceae bacterium | reverse complement strand
TGAGAAGGGTGATTTTGATTCTACTCGCCAAAACTTTTTCAGAGCTGCACTATTTGGAATAGACGCAACCATGAAATGGTTTAACAAAACCATTCCCGTTCAAAAATTAATCTTAGACCAATTGCTTCCCATGGCCAAAGAGGGTTTGGATAAGATGAACATCCATATGGAGGATTCTGAGCGCTACTTAAAAGTTATTGAAGAACGAGTAAAAACTAAGCAAACCGGATCTAAATGGACCCAAAAGAACTTTACCTCTTTATTAGAAAAGAGCACAAAATTTGAAGCTACAACATCAATAACTAGAGCCTTAACCAAAAAATGCTGGAGCGATGAGCCGGTGCACACATGGGAAAAATTAGAAGTTGATCTCGGAGACGACCATAAGCACTTTTACACGGTAAGACACCTAATGAAAACCGATATCGTAACCCTTCAAGAAGATGATATTTTGGATTTAGCCATCAATCTCATGGTTTGGAAAAACATCCGATACGTTATGGTTGAAAATAACCGACATCAATTAGTAGGGTTGGTATCTTCAAGAAAATTAATACGCAGTTTAAAAGAGGGCTGGAACAAAAATCTGTTCGTAAAGGACATTATGGAAAAAGAAATTATTACAGTTCTTCCGTCTTTGAATACCGATGAGGCCGTGGCTTTGATGGTGAAACACAATGTGGGCTGCTTGCCGGTTGTTGCCCAAGGAAGATTGTTAGGGTTGGTCACAGAAAGAGACCTCATAAAAATGGCTCATGTAACACAAAAGTTTAAGGCCTAATGAATCATAGTCCACTCTGGCAAGAAACACACGATTACATTCAACAGCATGACCGTATTTTGTTCTCATGCTGCGGAGAACCTTCTGGGCCTTTTGTGATTTTTTCTGCTGGTATCCATGGCAATGAACCAACAGGCGTTCTAGCCTTGCGTAACGTTTTTAAAAAAATTGTAAAAGACAACCTTCCTTTAAACGGAAGTCTTTTAGCAGTGATTGGGAATAGAAGCGCATTAACCAATGGTAAACGCTATTCAGTTGTTGACCTCAACCGTTTATGGTATGATGATAATTTAAACAAGTTACATACAACTGGTTTTGCAGGGCACGAATTAAATCCAGATGTTCTTGAAATGATCAAAATAGATCGGGTCATCAGTGATTTTGAAAATCAAGCATCAGGAAAAGAGCATTATTTTATTGATCTTCATACCACATCGGCACCATCTATACCTTTTGCTGTTGCCGACAAAAAGGAACATTGCCTGAGTATTGCACTTCAATTTCCTTTACCTGTGGTCATTAATATTAATGAGTACATACATGGCACCATGCTCAATTATTTTGAAAACCGAAATTTTCATGGTCTTGTTTTTGAAGCTGGGCAGCATGAAGATGGAATGTCAGTAAAAAAACATGAATCCATTATTTGGCTATCCCTTCTGATCACAGGAATGCTCAAAAAAGAAAACGTACCAAATTACAACGCACATTTTGAGTTATTGAGTGGCCTGAATGAAGATCCACATCAACAATTTGAAATCATTCATAGGCAGGAATTAAAAACCACTGATCATTTCAAAATGCAACCCGATTATGTGAATTTCCAGAGAATTGATAAAGGCGAATTACTGGCCCACTTAAACGGAATTCCTGTCTATGCACCAAAGGAGGGCAGATTATTCATGCCTCTTTATCAAAGCAAAGGCGAAGATGGTTTTTTTATTGTTCAGAGAGTTAATTAAAGAATCTCCATTTCATCCCAATTCTAAACACCCTGTCATTTAAAGGGTAATAAGGAGTGGAATAATAGTCATACGGAATAAACCCTTCAAGAATATTTTCTAGTGCAACAAACAATCTCAGTGTTTTGATCTTGAATATGGCATAGGCATTCAAATAGAAGAAGTTCCCAATCATGGCGTCATCCTGTAAATAATAGATAGCATTACTCGGGCTGTAGGCATTAGAGTTATAAGCACTGTAATACTTCAACCTCAAACCAATTTGTCCGAACAATGCCGATTTAAAACTTTGAAAATCGTAAAACAGTTTTGATTCTACAGAAAAAGGTGCTAAGCGAAGGTTATCGCTACCCGTGAGCATATTGTTGTAGGCAAAATAAGCATCGATTTTAACGGGTTTTTGCGCAAAAAAGCGCACATAAGCATTTGCGTTAAACATGCTAATATCATCCTTTAGCTGTACAGGAACAGCTTGTCTATTCATCACAATCCAACTGCTTAGCAATGTATAACCACCTTCTACTTTGAACCAATCGCGATAGCTATAGTTTACCCCAAACTCTGTCTTATTCTTGTTCTTATCGAACACATTGTTCCAAATAAAATTGTTAGAATAATAGGTTTCTTCAAAATAGGTAGGTTGTAAACTATTGTACAATGCAAACCCACCGATTTGGCTATGAACAAAGCGGTAATCTAGATCTACCGACAATGCCGCGGCACTCTTATCACCTAATAAGTAGCTACCCTTTGCTCCCCAAATTAAATGATCACCACCATTACCATCTAACTCAGCACTAATACCGGCCTCACTTCCACTTCGCGATGCATAGGTGCTTTTGTAATTGTGAATATTGTAGAACAATCCTGCATTTACACTTTGAATATACTGGCTATTGATATCCCACTTCAATCCCGCCTCATTAAACAAGTTCTTTCCGCGAGTGTTGTCATTAGCCTCATTACTGAAATAATAATTCTCCCACAAGGTATCCGTACTCGTAAACTGATGGTACTTGTCATTAAAACCCAATTTGTGATATATAGCCAAGCCATTTAGTTGGGTAGAATCTGTGGCAGCCAACATATATTGATGATTGTATACCACTTGTGTTTTTTGGCTTGTACCTAAAGAATTCTGAAGGTGCACGGTAAGTAGCTCTCTTCTATTTTCTTCATTATTTTCAAATTGCTCTGGCAGAGCCAACCCTCCATTTTCTTCGTTCTTCGTCTTTTGCCAAATCAAAATAAAAACCGCTTTGTATTTGTTGTTTGGAGAGCGGTATTGCATAGACCAATCAAAATTGTCGTAATTGGTTTCTTGCCTTAAATATCTTCCTTGAGAGTGTGTTCTTGCATATCCCAAGTAGTAGTTGAACTGGGGGTTGATATTCTGAGAGAAATACCCTCCAAAGTGAGACCCTTGCCTATATACATTGCTGTAATGTAATTCGGCCAAAGGACTCTTCACATTCAATAATGGAACTTCGTACTTGTTTCTAAAAACCGACTGATACCCAAAGTCGCCAAAGCCTTTTAAGAGATCTGCTGGGGTGTTTAAATTCCAAGCCTTGTAATGACCCTTTGACGCCATGTTTCCATTGTCGTAATAATGAATTCTATTCGCATTAAACTCGTTGAACTTCTCATATTCTAAAGGCCTAAGAGTAGAATCAATTGTTCTGTATTGGGTATTGAGCGTTCTAATCTGGTGTGCTTTGTGTACCCCAGTTTGAGTTGAGTCTTGTGCGACCCCACCAAACATGGATAAACCAAAAAAGAGAAATAACAGAGCCCTTAAGCGCATTGAAAAAGTTTGGCCAAAAATAAGAAAGCAAGAGGTTCAAAATTCTTAAGAAATATAGTCGTCCACTCAAATTCACTTGTTAGGCGCAACATAACAAACACACTGATTTTTAGTAACTTAGTTACGCAATCAATCTCCTTTTCAAATGAAACTCAAATATTTGCTTTTGCTCTCATCGATCATTCTCTTATTTACAGCATGTAAAGATGCCGAAACAACAGAGATCAAGATCCTACAAAAACCAACAATGAAGAATGTTGCTGGCTATCTGGATAATTCTTCATTCACTCTATTTACAACTGAAGAGAACCGTGAAGAAGTTTTAAAAAGTATGAACGCTTCAAATTATGAGAAAGAAATCTTTAAAATCCCTGTTTTTGAATTAGAAGGCGAACAAGTATACATGCTATTTAGAATTACCGAAGTAGATGAACCTGGGGCATTTGTTAACGCGAAAGCAAATGATTGTAACAGTCTAATATTCGATGAACTTGCGCTTAACTTGCAATCTATGGTTGACAATGAAGCTATTGATTTAAGTGATGGTTTTATCTACGCTTGCGGGGATGCCATTGGAAAATTGAAAGGCAAAATCAGAAAAGAAGCGGCTGACAAAGCACTAAACGGTTTAAAGAACAAAAATGAATCTGACCTGGAAAGAGCTAAAGAACTCGATAGAAAATTAAAAGAGGTTGTAAACGAATTGCTCGAAATGGTGAAAGAAGCTGCAGAGCAAGCTGAACAAGATCGCAGAAATGGTGACAAGGAAGCTGCCAAGGAAAAAGCTAAAAAACTAGCTAAAGACACTGAGGAAAAAGTAGAACTAGAATTAGAATGGGATTGGAATAAATTCTGCCCAGATTATGGATTGGGTCTGGGGTACGCCTATGATCTTCCGGTAAGAGCAGACAGCTCAAACATGTTAACTGATACCATAATCAATTCAGGAATTCGATACGTTACCTATAAGGATGCTGAATGTGGCGGCATTGAGCCTACCATAGATTTTGGCTGTAGGCCATTCGTTTGGACAGCTTACGGAAGAACAAGAACACTATACTACTATAAACATGTTGAAATGGAAAAACGACTGTGTTATAAAGGAACTGGTTTTTGTACGGAACAAGAAGTAGTTGTGACGCAGTACCAACGATTTTCTGATTCTAATTGTTCAAGAATGACAGATATTAGCGGAATTAAAGGGTTTTCATGTAGTCCTTAAATTTCAGACTGAGTTATATGAAATATGCAAAGGGGGTTTCTACACCTCAAAACTATTTGGCCGCAGTTTTAGAAAATGCGGGTAACGATCTTAAAATCATTGAAAAAGAAATTCCATCCTTAAATAAAGGTGAAGTACTGATACAATTGCACGCGGCTCCCCTTAATCCATCAGATCTTGCTATGCTTGATGGAGTTTATCCGCATAAAAAAACATACCCATTTGTTCCCGGCTTAGAAGGATCGGGTACTGTTGTTGCCAGCGGAGGAGGTTTTATGGCAAATTATATGTTAGGAAAACGAGTTGCATGTTCGGCCAACGATACCGGAGATGGAACTTGGGCACAATACATGAAAGTTAAGGCTGGAAACTGCATACCCTTGAATAAGGATTTAAATTTAGACCAAGCCGCAAGCGCTATTGTCAACCCACTTACTGCAGTAGCTCTTGTTGAGATTGTCAAGGCTAAAAAAGAGATAGGTTTTGTAAACACAGCAGCAGCAGGCGCCTTAGGAAAAATGCTAATCAAACTGGCAAAGCAAGAAGGGCTTACTTGTATAAATATTGTTCGAAGAAAAGAGCAGGTTCAAGAACTTCAAAAACAAGGGGCCGCAATCGTATTGAACTCCTCAGAAGAGGATTTCTATTCTCAGCTTAAAGAGACTTATAAAAAGACCAACGTAAAGGTTATTCTAGACGCTATCGGTGGAGAGATTTCGAATACACTACTTACTCCAGCACCAGAAGATGCAACATTGATTTGTTACGCTTCTTTAACCAGAGAAATGATGCAAATAAACCCAGTCCCTATCCTTCGTTTTGGTAAAACCATCGAAGGATTTCACTTGGCTTACTGGACTAAGAGGCAATCTATGGTTAAATTGTTACGAACCGTAAAAAAAGCACAAAGATTGATCGCCAACGATATTCTTTCAACCCCAGTTCAAAAGAAGGTTGACCTAAATGAAATAAACGGAGCAATTAAACTCTATAAGGAAAACATGACCGCAGGTAAGGTCTTGATCGCGTTTTAGTTTTTAGTACGCTTCTTTAGCTTGTATTCGTTGTAATACCACGTACCAAAAGAGTAGGCAAAACCTCCACCTAAAAATATTGAAGCCATTACAAACAGTTGCTCTATAGTTTTAGAACTCAAATCTTGCTTGTTGATCAACACATCAAAAACCAGACAAGCCAGGGCAAAACCAATTCCATATAAAAGTACATATCTCAACATACCTTTCTTACGTTCTTCTTTCCAATCCTCTAACCAATCAGGTTTAAAATAATTTGGCATTATTTAAGCTTTTCATTTTTATGATGTCTATCGTGATCTCTTTTGGCTTTTAAGTCCATTTTACGATCAAAAGCACCTTGCAGATCAGTACCAGTTTGATTGGCCAGGCATAACACAACGAATAAAACATCAGCTAATTCTTCACCTAGATCTTTTAGCTTATCGCTTTCTTTTTCGCTTTGTTCACCATACCTGCGCGCAATTATTCTTGCTACTTCTCCAACTTCTTCAGTAAGTTGAGCCATATTGGTCAACTCATTGAAATAACGAACTCCATGGTTCTGAATCCAATGGTCAACTGTCGCTTTCAACTCATCTATCGGCTGCATCATTCTTTGTTTTTAGAATCAATTATTATTGTTACCGGACCATGGTTAATTAAAGAAACATCCATCATGGCTCCAAATTTACCAGACTGCACAGGCCGACCACTTTCCATCCAAAGCTTTTCCATAAAGTATTCATACAAATGTGTTGCATGGTCTGCTTTTGCTGCTTTATAATAACTCGGTCGGTTACCCTTTTTAGTAGAAGCATGAAGGGTAAATTGCGATACAACTAAAAAATCACCTTGCACATCTTTTACACTTAAATTCATGATTCCTTCATGGTCTTTAAAGAGGCGCATTTTAGAAATCTTTCCTACCAACCAATCTGCATCTTCTTCAAGATCGTCATGCTCTATACCCAACAATATCATCAAGCCTTTACCAATTTCCCCAACTACTTTACCCTCTACTTCTACTTTGGCTTGTGTTACTTTTTGGGCTACGATCCTCATGTTTTTACTTTTTAAAAAATGAGTTTATCGCTTTAAGCTTCTCTTCTTGTGACAATCGCTTTTCACCATAAAGAGGTGCTTTCCAATCTCCATACATTGGATTCGGAATGAGAATAAAATTCTCTCTCAAGTTCCCCAATTCCTCTTGCACCACATCTTTTCCATAATTTGATGCTCGATCTTTAAAAATTTCAGAAAAATCTCTCAGGTTATCACCTAAATAAAGGAGAACATCATACTTGGCCAAAACTATGTTTCTCCTAGACGTTTTGTCACTTTCATCTTCCTTTAACAGAACGTTCCTTGAAGTAGCTTTAATTCCAAACTTCTGTAAATTAGCTATCGTTCCTTCTAAAGTCTCCACACTTCTATTAGAGATATAAAATACTTCTACATTAAGTTCCTCACATTTTTTGATAAATGCTAAAGCACCCGGAAGTAATTCCGCATTTGCTTCCATGCACCATTCATACCAGGTATCAGGATTGAAAGTCTTACCCAATGCAATTTGTTCTATTGAATAAGGTGAATTGTCTATGACCGTCTCATCCAAATCCATCACAACCGCCATTGGGCGGTCTTTTTCCTCTTTGTTAAGCTTTGCCCTTAGTTTATAATTTGCTAGATCAAAAGCCTGATGACTTGCATAAAACATCTCAGCAGAAGTAGCTGTCCATATCACAGCATCTACATTTTGCTGTGACAGCTGTTTAGAATAGCTTTCTGATACTGTTGCAACATCAGCAGTGCTGCTACAACTGGATACAATTAGCACAGTAATTAAGCTAGCCGTATATATCCTTGCGGTATGGACTATTGTCCTCATCATCATTTATTAAATTTATGTAGTTGTTATATCTAGATTCAGACAATTCCCCTTCTTCAACCGCCTTTTTTACCGCACAACCGGGTTCTTTTTCGTGCAAGCAGTTATGAAATTTACATTGACCTTTTAATTCAAATATATCTGGAAAATAATCCTGTATTTCAGCGCGATCCATATCTACCAACCCAAATCCCTTAATACCAGGTGTATCGATAATAAACCCTCCATTTTGCAAAGGATACATTTCAGCAAAAGTTGTGGTATGCTGTCCTTTACTATGAAAATCGCTCACCTCTTGGGTTTTCAATTCCAGTCCAGGCTCACAAAGATTAATCAAGGTAGATTTCCCTACTCCAGAGTGTCCAGACAACAAACTTGTCTGAGAAGAAATTGCAGTTTGCAGTTTATCAATGTTCAAATTCTGCTTAGCGGAGGTTCTTAAAGTTGAGTAACCAGCTTTTCTATAAATTCTCTCTAATTCTTCAAGTTCCTGATGGTCCTCTTCACTCAACAGATCAATTTTATTAAAGATGATAAGAGTTGGTATGTCATAAGCCTCTGCGCTAACCAAGAATCGATCGATAAAACCAATTGGTGTAGGCGGAGACTTTAATGAAACCACCAACAAGGCCTGATCGATATTTGAGGCGATAATATGAACTTGCTTAGATAGGTTTACGCTTCGTCTAATAATGTAGTTCTTTCTATCTTGAATGTCTTCAATTAGTCCATTGGTCTCATTTTCCATTGAGAACTGAACGACATCTCCAACAGCAACTGGATTGGTACTTTTAATTCCCTTTATTCTGAACTTACCTTTAATTCGGCATGGAATAATTTCCCCTGCTTCATTGAGCACATCGTACCAACTGCCTGTAGACTTAATTATTCGCCCTGTCATAGACGACAAATGTAAATTATAGCAACCAAGAAGCAAGAAATGAATAACAAAGGGGTATAAATAATGAAAGCCTCCCGAAGGAGGCATTCATTCCCATGAAAAAAGCTACTTATAAGACTTAAAACAACCTATGAAAGGTCGTTTAAAGACCCGATAAAATAGTGAGTCAAATATAGAACAAAAATCGGTATTTCATACTAGTGATTGAGAATTTTTTAAATTTTTATAGTATTTAATACCTAGTCGTCAATTTTCGACCTTTTATTGCTTTGCGAATCGTATTTCCTTTCTTTGCACAAAACAAGCATACATGTCCATAGAGGTTAAGAATATCACCAAACTATACGGAAATCAAAAAGCTCTAAACAACGTAAGTTTCTCATTAAAGAAAGGTGAGGTTGTGGGATTTTTAGGACCCAACGGAGCAGGCAAAAGTACCATGATGAAAATTCTAACAGGGTACATTCCACAGTCGGAAGGCGAAGCTATAGTAACCGGTCATGACGTTACGACTAACATTCTTGAAGTACAACAAACTGTGGGTTATTTACCTGAACATAACCCTCAATACCTAGACATGTATGTAAAAGAATATTTGAGTTTTGTTGCTGGTACTTATAAAGCCCCAAAACAGAGAGTAGATGAAGTTATTGAACAGACCGGAATTACTCCAGAAAAAAGCAAGAAAATAGGGCAACTTTCTAAGGGATACAGGCAAAGAATTGGATTGGCTGCAGCGTTGATTCATAACCCAGAGGTGTTGATTCTTGATGAACCCACGACAGGGCTAGACCCCAACCAACTCGTACAGATAAGAGGGTTAATTAAAGAAGTTGGGAAAGAGAAAACCGTTCTACTTTCTACCCACATCATGCAAGAGGTAGAAGAAATGTGTAGCCGAGTGATCATCATCAATAAAGGAGAGATTGTTTTAGATAGCCCAACGGAAGAATTAGGAAAACGAGCCAAGTCCACATTAGTAATTGTTGAATTTGATAAAGAGGCTGATCCAGCTCTTCTTAGAAAAATAAAAGGTACCAAAAGCGTTACCCAAATTGGAAGACAATTTGAGATTACAACGAATGGAAACGAAGACATAAGACCGCTTGTTTTCGAATTTGCCGTTGAACATCAACTAAAGGTTCTTGAAATCTCTCAGCAAGAACAAAAT
>JAOARK010000470.1 GCA_025210575.1 Schleiferiaceae bacterium | reverse complement strand
TTTTGGTACCTTCTTGATCAGGTGCCCCAACCGTTAGTCTTGCAACTCTTTCTACAAAAGCCTCTTTGAACTTATTGTATATATCTCTCTGAATAAAAATTCTAGAACCACATAAACAGATCTGACCTTGGTTTGCAAAAGACGACCGAACCGAAGTTTTTAGGGCGTCATCAAAATCTGCATCTGCGAAGATGATATTGGGGTTTTTGCCACCTAATTCAAGGGAAAGCTTTTTGAACATGGGTGCCGCAGTACGAGCAATGGTAGCTCCTGTTGCTGTTCCACCCGTAAAAGAGATCATCGGAATTTCCTTATGTTCAGTAATGGCCGCTCCAACCTTTCCTCCTAATCCATGAACGATATTTAACACCCCGGCAGGGAAACCCACTTCCGTGCAAATTTCTGAGAGTAAGTATGCTGTCAATGGTGTTACCTCCGAAGGTTTTGCCACCACCGTATTTCCGGATGCAAGTGCAGGAGCAATTTTCCAGGTAAACAAGTATAAAGGTAAGTTCCATGGGCTAATACAACCTGCAACACCTATAGGTTTGCGCAAGGTATAATTGAAACCTGTTTCACCCATATCGTGTGTTTCATTACTCTCATGTAGAATAGCTGTTGCGAAAAAAGCAAAGTTGTCTCTAGCTCGAGGAATGTCTACGCTTTCAGCTAACCAAACGGGTTTGCCATTGTCTAGACTCTCGGCTTTCGCTAGTTCATCTAAACGTTCTGAAATACGATTCGAGATTTTCATCATCCAAGCAGAACGCTCCTTGTTGGAGAGCTTACTCCAAGCTGGAAACGCAGCTTTCGCAGCATTTACTGCTGCCTGAACATCTCGTTCATCACTGTCAGGGATCTGACCGTAAATCTTACCGCGAGCAGGGTCATAGTTGTCTAAATATTCTCCGCTTGCAGGCGCATGCATTGCACCGTTTATATAGTTCTGTATTTTCATTTGTTGAATGCTCGAAGACAGAAGACCGAAGCACGAAAAGGTTCGGTCATAATGTTTTCTTATTTTATTTTGTTTCTAAAAGCAACCGTCATATTCATCAGGTTGTATGATTCTTTGTAATATTTTTCAAATTCTACATCCGAAATATACTCTCTTCTATTTGCTTTGTGGAGACAAGTCACAACTTCTGCGAGAGAGCGAATGGCGTATCCAATAAATTTCTTTTGTTCTAAATCGGATTGGAGAATCGAGCCTTCCGATATATTCAAAGCGACAGAATCAATAGCTCGACTAAGCTGTGATGAAAGGTTGTATTTTTCTTCGGGTGGAAAAGTCCTGCTGATAGTAACAAGTTCCTCTCCCAATTCCATGGCTTTTTGCCAGATAATGAGTTTCTCAAACTTGAACTTTGGGTTTTCCATGATGATCTAATAATTAAATCTTTCTTCCAACTTCCGTCTTCCGTCTTCTACAAACTCCCAGTACGGCCACCATCCACAGGAACATTGATGCCGTTAATGTACGATGCTGCCGGGCTAGCCAAGAAAGCAATGGCATTAGCCACTTCTTCTGGTTTAGCAAAACGCTTCATAGGAACAGCTCCGGCCATCGTGGCGGCTACTTGCTCTTCGCTGTTTCCTGTTTTCGAAGCTTTGTTGCTGATAATACTTGTTAGTCTTTCTGTCTCTGTAGCGCCAGGTAAAACGTTGTTCACAGTTATCTGATGAACCCCTAATTCGTTGGCTAATGTTTTACTCCAATTGGCTACCGCTCCTCTTATTGTATTCGATACGCCTAAACCTGTTAATGGAATTTTCACAGAAGTAGAGATTACATTGATAATCCTTCCGTAGCCTGCTTCTACCATTCCAGGTTTTATAGCCTGAACTAAATTGTGGTTGTTCACCAAGTGATTTGTAAATGCCGAATAGAATTCTTCTTCCTTAGCTTCACTTACTGGTCCTCCTGGTGGGCCTCCCGTATTATTGATGAGGATGTGTATTGGATTGGTAGCCACATAATCTGAAACAACCTTTTTAACTTCTTCTGTGTTGCTGAAATCAGCTACTAAATACTCGCATCCATTTCCAATGGATTTTGAAACAGATTTTAGTTTTTCTTCATTTCTAGCCAAGAGTACAACTTTGGCTCCCATGCTGCTTAATTCTTCTGCTGCTGCACGACCAATACCTTGTGTGCTGCCACATACTAATGCGGTTTTGCCGCTCAAATCTAAATTCATGTGTTGTATTGCTTATTAAAGTCCCACTCCAATTCGAAGTACCCAAGGACTCGGATAAAATGATCTTCCTGTTACGTATAAAACATCGTAAAGTGCCAATATGAAGAAATTGGCGCGTCCACTTTGTTGTCTAATTCCACCACCTAAAAGCAATGCATTTACCCATTCTCTACCATATTCTACTGCGCCTGTATTGGGGTCGATAGATTGGGCAAACTCAATGTTCAGTGGTTCGTATTCTGCTTGTAATGTTAAAGGTCCGATAGGGTTGTACCAGCTTAAGAGACTAGGGCCATAGGTGCTGCCATTTTTCTTAACAATCACTCCTGGTGGATAATCGTTATTGTCGCTCCAGTAGTACCAAGAAAAGCCAGCGCCAAGCGCAAAATTTGGTTTCACTAAATAGTAGGCACGTGGGGCAAGGTTTAGGTAGAAATAGTTGTTAGCAAAACCTAATCCTATGTTGCCACCAAATCTCCATCGGTCTAATTTAGAATTGCCCCTTCTTGCCGAACTTGAAGATTGACGCTGATTAGATTGATTTGAATTGTATCTGGCATCTTCTTCTTCCGGTATTTCCTCTGGCGCAGAAACACGTTCATTCTGTTCTTTCTCTTCATTTTCATTCCCAAATCTGGAGGGTTGTTGTGCAAATGCTGTCACTGAAACTATAGCGAAGAAAGCCGATAAAAGAAATTTCGTCATAACCTTTAAAATTGCTGTAAAATTAAACAAACCAATACAATACAAAGTCTTGTAAATCATAAGGGTTTTACGCAGTATTAAAACGCTGGCAACCCACCAAAATGTTTACTTTTGACGAAATTTTTTAAAATCTATGGATAGGTTTTCTTTTCTGGGCAGTTTGCATGCCGGTTTTATTGATGAATTGTACCAGAAATACTTAAAAAATCCGGATAGTATAGAGCCCAGTTGGAGGGCTTTTTTTCAGGGCTATGATTTCTCCAGAGAAATGTATGGAGAGGAAGATGACCTGAGTCCTGCAGGAGTTCCTGAAGAAGTCCTGAAAGAATTCAATGTGATCAACTTGATCAATGGTTACAGAAGTAGAGGTCATCTCTTTACGGAGACCAACCCTGTGCGAGCCAGAAGAAAATATAGTCCAACATTAGCGATTGAAAATTTTGGCCTTTCTGAAGCTGATTTAGATATTGAATTCAAGGCAGCTTTAGAAGCTGGAGCAAAAGGCCCAGCCACTTTGCGTGAGATTATTCAGCACCTCGAGAATATTTATTGTAAGTCTATTGGGGTTGAGTATGCATACATCAGAGATCCAGAAAGATTTGATTGGATAAAAGAGAAAATCCACTTAAACGATAATCTCCCCAATTTTAATATTGAGCAAAAGAAACGCATACTTCATAAGTTAAATGAGGCGGTTGCTTTTGAGAATTTCTTGAACACAAAGTTTGTTGGTCAAAAGCGCTTTTCTATAGAAGGTGCAGAGGCAGTTATCCCAGGAATGGATATGGCAATTGACCACGCTTCTAACTTTGGTGTTGATGAGGTTGTTGTAGGGATGGCTCACCGAGGAAGATTGAATGTCTTAACCAACATTTTTGGTAAGCCGCAATCAAAGATTTTCAGTGAGTTTGAAGGTAAAGAGTTTTCGGATGATGGATTTGATGGCGATGTGAAATATCACCTCGGTTATTCAACCAAAACACAAAACTTAAAGGGTAGACCATTAAAGTTGAATTTGGCGCCAAACCCTTCACACTTAGAAGCAGTTGACGCTGTGGTAGAAGGAATTGCGAGAGCTAAGATCAACAATGATTACGATGGTGATCGCAGCAAGGTTCTGCCTATTCTTATTCATGGAGATGCTGCTGTAGCAGCTCAAGGAATTGTATACGAGGTGCTTCAAATGGAGCGCTTAGAAGGATATGGAACAGGTGGTACCATTCATATTGTGATCAACAATCAAGTTGGATTTACCACAAACTATTTAGATGCACGTTCATCAACCTATTGTACAGATGTTGGTAAGGTGGTGTTGGCACCTGTATTCCATGTAAATGGAGACGATGTTGAAGCGCTTTGTCATACAATGCAGATTGCAGCAGAATATCGTCAGCGTTTTAACCGCGATGTATTCATCGATCTACTTTGTTATAGAAAATACGGTCATAACGAAGGAGATGAGCCTCGTTTTACACAGCCATTGTTGTATAAGGAAATTGCTCGTCACCCTAACCCCAGAAAGATTTATAGCGACCAACTCCTAAGTCAAGGACTAGTTGAAGCTAACATGGTGAAGGAAATGGAAGTGGAATTCAAAGCCATGCTAGAAGGGGAGTATGATGAGTCAAAAAAGATAAAAAAGAACACCATCACTCCATTTATGGAAGATGAGTGGGAAGGATTTATTCCTGCCAAGCCTAACGAGTTGACTGACGATTTTGACACGTCAACAGACATTGAGGAACTTCGTAAGATCGGTATGGTGATCACCACGCTACCTGAAGACAAGAAGTTTTTAGGTAAGATGAAACGTTTGGTTGCCGCACGTCAAAAAATGTTAACCGAAACCAATCAACTGGATTGGGCGATGGGTGAGCTTTTGGCTTATGGCTCATTGATTCAGGAAGGAAATAATGTTCGCATCAGTGGTGAAGATGTAGAGCGTGGTACTTTCTCTCACAGACATGCTATTATCAAAGTAGAAGATTCTGAAGAGAAGGTATGCTTGTTGAATGAGATACCAGACAATCAAGGGAGATTTGCTATTTACAATTCTCTATTGAGTGAATATGGAGTTTTAGGTTTTGATTATGGCTATGCCATGGCCAGCCCTAAAACGTTGGTGATCTGGGAAGCACAGTTTGGTGAT
>JAOARK010000045.1 GCA_025210575.1 Schleiferiaceae bacterium | reverse complement strand
TCTTTTTTCTCATACAGATCGATCATTTTCTGAGGGAGATCAAACTCATAGTCGCCAGGAACATATTTAGCAATAACTCCATCTAAATAGGTATGGGTTTGATAAACCACTGCATCCTTGGCAGAATAACCCTCCGTTTTACCATACGTTACACGGAGTGTACTATTTGCATCAGGGTAAAATCTTTTGTCTTTCATCACCTCCATCTGCAAACGCATGTAGGTCTTCATTTTGCTATTAATCTCATTATCGATCTTAGAAGCTTGAGGTTGAATAGTTGAACCATAAAAACCATAAATAGCAGACATCATTTTGAAAATTGGATCATTTTCTAAAGTCGATGCAATCTCTTTAGGGTCCTTATTTAATAGTTCTTCTATTCTTGTTTTACTATCTGCTTGCGTAAAAATTGAACCATCGTAGAGTTCATTAGCTTTTGTTCCCCAATCTGTAACACTGTAAACTTCATTGGGTTGTAATTCTGTGGCTACATTTTCTTTGTACAAAGGCATTAACGCTGCAAAAACTTGCTTATCCAAATCAGCATCAAAATCCTTGTAAAATCCTTCAACACCATTCTTTAGTTTATTTGCGGCTGCCTGAGCTGCTTCCGTATTTCCAGATTTGTTTGCTCCCACAATACCATTAAAACGATATGCATATTTCAGGGCTTCAATACCACTATAACCTACTTCAAAGAAATAGCTTCTTGCCTGTGCATAAGGTTCAAGTTCCGCATAAAGCGCATCAAACTCTTCAAAAATATCACTGTATTTATCCCAAAGGGCCTCATCTTTAGAAATGGCATATAAGAATGCTATTTCATGTCTTTTCTTTCTATCTAAAGCTTTGGTTTCTTTCAGCCCTATGTTTTGCCCTATCCACTTTTTGTAGGCGTTACTTGTGCTGGCATATTTAGATGCATACTTAATTCGTGTAGCATCATCCACACGCATCTTCTTATCTAAGATGGCTAATTTGGTTTCACGAACTTCAATTCGACCTGGGTTAATTACATCTAAAGTTTGTTGAACAGCTGAACCCGGCAAGTATTCATCGGTTGTGCCAGGAAAACCAAATACCATTGTAAAATCACCAGGCTTTGAACCAGCTAACGAAATGCTCAAACTCTTAACAGGTACATAAGGTACATTGTCATCGCTTATTTCAGCGGGTTGATTTTCTTTACTCGCATAAATGCGAAACATGGAAAAGTCTCCTGTGTGTCTTGGCCACATCCAGTTGTCTGTATCCGCACCATATTTACCTATAGCGCTTGGAGGGGCTCCTACCAATCGAACATCGTTGTATTTCTCTGTAGCGAACAAAAAGTACTGATTGCCCTTATAAAACGACTTTACTTTGAAGCTATAGGTTGAAGGGTTTTCTGCCTTCTTTAGTTCTATTAGAGCCTCAATATTGGCCTTTTTCAACTTATCAGCTTCCATAGGATTCATGTCAAGTGTCACGCCTGCCATTACAGCGTTAGTAGCATCTTCCATGTATCGGATAAACTCAGCGTACAATCCTTTATTCTTTAATTCTTCACTATTATTCATGGCCCAAAAACCATTCTTTAAATAGTCATTCTCAACACTGCTGTGCGACTGTATTGCTCTATACCCGCAGTGATGATTCGTTAATAAAAGACCTTTATCTGAAATCACTTCTCCTGTACAAAACCCTCCGAAATGCACAATAGCATCTTTAAGGCTGGAATGGTTCACGCTGTAAATGTCTTCAGCCGTGATTTGCATTCCCATACTTTGCATTTCAGCTTCATTAAGTTGACTCAAAAAGAGAGGAAGCCACATGCCTTCATCAGCACGACTTACTTGATGACCAAGAAGAGCAATTGCAGCGATCAGATAAAATCTTTTCATGTTAATCATTTTTTAATCGAGCAAATATAATAGTCGGGGTTTAAGAGCAGCATTTATATTTGCGACACATCCATTTTTTATGAAATATTTTACCTCTCTCTTTGCTATAATCCTCTTATGGTCTTGTTCTCAAGAAACTAATTCCTCAGAAGAATCTGTAATTAATTTGACTCTTTTAAATGGAGATCACAAAACTGTGTATTTGGTTGCCCAGATTGAAGAAGACTTTGATACCATTTATACCACTCCACTTGAGAATGGAAGTGCGGTATTACCCTATACAGTGAAGTACCCCGAATTAATGTACTTAAACTTTGATGGTGCAGCAAGACCCGTACAACTTTTTGTAGACGAAGATGGACTTGATGTTGAAATTGACTTTATCAATGTCCCTCCTGCGAAAGTTACAGGTAGTGAATATCATCAACAATTGGATGAATTTTTTGAAATAGAAATGAGCTTCAACACCGCTATGCAAGGATTGCAATCTCTAAGAATGCACGCTCAGACAGATCAGGTTGTGGCAGAACTCTTAAAACACAAAGAAGATTCAATCTATGCCAATTTTAAGAACGCAACAGTGAATTTTTGTAAAACCAATGGTTTAGTCGGTGCATTTGTAGCCAACAGAAGAATATTCGACATGAGCTATGAGCAAGGTGATTCTATTTACCAAAACATTTTGGCAGAGCATAGAGGCTCTAGTGAAGTTGGAACACTTAAAGAAAAAATAGAAGTTTTAAAAAAGACTAGATTGGGAGAAGCCTATACCGATATTGCTCAAACTAACCTTGTTGGAGAGGATTTAAAACTAGAAGAAGTGATTAAGGAAAATGAATACACCCTAATCCAGTTTTGGGCTTCTTGGCATAGGCCAAGCAGAATAAACAATATAGCTTTAAAGGAAGTTTATGATCAGTTCAAAAC
>JAOARK010000469.1 GCA_025210575.1 Schleiferiaceae bacterium | reverse complement strand
GTATGGAGATCCTGACCAAGCGTATTGATCAAGTTGAGGCGCATTTCATCAGGACTTTCAACAGTGATCATCCCTTTGCTCGGATTCGGGTAGATTTTCAACAAATTGAGTTGGTGTTCGTGAATTCCAATCCCACTTCTCTTCCAGGTCTTGGCATAATTCGTAATAACGGCAGGTTGAAAATCAAAGAAAATATGACCTCTGTTTTTAATGGTATCAGAAACGGTAAGATTAGATTTCATGTCGATTTTAAATCGAGCATAACCCTTACTTCCTTCTTCGTCAGTGGCCGAATCAGGTAAAGCAATATCATAGAAGCTGAAGGTTAATATGTGATCCTCTAATGAAATGTCAACAGGAGCACTGCTTGAAGTTAGTTTAAAAGTTCCTGGCAACAAGTGTGATGGAAGTGTATCTACAACAATTACATTAAATGCGGTGTCTGAGCCTAAATTTTGAAAATTGATCTGATAGTCTAAAGTACCACCCCATTGAGCTAACTCTTCTCTATCCACCAATTTGTTGTTAGGGTCGTAAGGGCCAATTACAGTTTGAATTAATGTGTCTAAGTTATCCCCTGGGGCAGCATCTTGAACACCAATAACATTTACAGTGCTACGGGTCGTAATCGTATCGCCAAGCGAATAATTGCTGGAGGTTGTTCTTAAGGTAATGTCTATGGTTTCTGTTTCACCCGGATAAAGGCTGTCTATGGCAAAGCCAAGATTGGTTGAGGTTGCTGATACAGGCAATGGGGTGCTGGTTTGGTAAGGCGAAGCAATGGGGTGATAGAACTGAACTGACAAGTTGTAGGCAATCTCAGTACCCACGTTCTTTACATCTAAATAATAGTGTTCATCGCTCCCATGTCGCGCTAAAAAGCCTCTCCAGCAGTTAGTCGTGATCGCGACATCGTTAACCGAACCAATAACTTCTTGATAGAAATAAGGTGGAACAGTACTTCCAGCCGATATAGAAATGACTGAGTCGCTACATGCAGAAGGTTGGAAATTTAGTAACTGGTCTTTTTCTAAGGTCAGGGTGGTAAGTGTTGAACCTTGGCCTCTAACTCGAATAGGTGTGGTATTGTTTTTACCTATGTATTGATAGAAAGAACCGCTAGTGCTCGTGTCTACTCTAACCATGGCTTCTAAAGGTCGGAAGATAGAATCGATGTGACAGGTGCTTTTTCTTAATTCGTTGATCTGCACTGCTGGAATAACTAGACCTGTATCTAATATAGCCACTCTACTTAGATCTTGAGGGATGCTTGCACAATTTCCATAAAGCCTTCCATCATGAACTTCAATCTTGTTGTAGAAATGTTCTGCGAAATTCCACCAGCCAGAGCCAAAACCGAAATCTGTGTGTAAAGTGTCGGTAGTAGGCTCCCAATAACTCCCATTGTATCGAACGAGTACATCAGCAACCTTTAAACTAGGACCCGATTGTGTTTGTATAGAATCCTGCATGGTTACTACAGCATGCAAGGCATTGTCATACACACGCAACTGGCTTTTCATTTGTGAGAAGTATCCAATCTTGCCTGTAAGGACCGGACCCATACTGTCTAAAGGCATCAGATTGTTGTTGACGATTTTATAGACTTGAAGTTTGTCATTCTTCATTGGCATGGCTACGTACATTTCGTTGTTCCAAACCAAGAGGTCTTCAACAATGGGTTCCGGTATCGGGAACGGGGTGTTGAAACCTTCGGCCCAAGCGGTATCATTCCAGGTAATGACATTGCTGTAAATGGTGCCCATTTGAGTGTTGTGAATGTTGCCACAGATATACAATTTGTTGTTGTGCACCAACATATCGCGATGAGGGCCTGTAAAACCTGCTATGGTGCCATTTGAATCTGTTGGAATTGTAAAACTGCTGCCATCATACATAGCCATTCCTGCAGCACTAGAACCATTAATTGAAATGAAATTTCCGAATAGATAGAGCTTTCCTCGAAAGGGGATCATGGATTTAAAATGATCTGAATGGACTAATGTCCATGTGCTTCCGTCTAGGCGATAGAAATTTTCGGTGGTAGTGGCATAAAGATCTCCATTGTAAAATGCAATATCCGTAGGTTTTTCTGGATTTATTTGGTTCTGAATGTTCAGGGGTATAGCGGCAGAGCGTTGCCATACATTTCCTATTCGCTTGCATATAATCCAATGTGCAGATTGAACTGGTGGTGAATTATATTTAACAATATGCCCATAGAGCTCACCATCAAGGTTTTCAACGTATTCTATTTGATTTGAAACCGTTCCTATGGGAAACCAAGGTCTTGATTGACCTTGTGCATAAATGGAAATGAATAGGCCAAGAACCAAGGCAATTGAATAGAGTAGCTTTTTCATCTATAAAGTTTGTGTGCTTCAAAAGTAAATAGAAAGTTAGATGTTTTGGTCATAACTGAGAATTAGCGAAGGGGATTTATTATCCGAATTGAAACCCCAATATATTTGCGGCCATGAATAGCGCAATTGAACCTTTTCTGCCCAATATTTTAGTAGCCTTAAAAGCGAATGATGTAACCGAAATTCAAAGAATTCAAACGTTATGGAGCGGTTATGGAGGAATTTATAGATTGGCGCTTAATGGCGGAGCGAGGTCTACAATTATCGCTAAATGTATTGACTTGGAACAAAAAGGAGATCATCCTCGTGGATGGGCAACCTCATTGTCTCATCAGCGTAAGCTGAAATCTTACGAAGTAGAAGATAGATGGTATAGCGCATATGCTCATGCCCTAGATGATGATTCAAAAGTTGCACAGTTGCTTTATGCTGAAAAGAGGAAAGGCACTCAGTTATTAGTCCTTGAAGATTTGAGTATAAATTATCCTGAATTAAAATCGAGATGCTCCTTAAAAGAGGTCTTTTTGGTAGTGGATTGGTTGGCGAATTTTCATGCTCAATTCTTAGGAGTGCAACCAGAAGGCTTGTGGGAAATAGGTACCTATTGGCATTTGGGTACTCGACCC
>JAOARK010000468.1 GCA_025210575.1 Schleiferiaceae bacterium | reverse complement strand
TGGTAATTCAATGGAATGGTGTCTAAATCATTTTGTCCTGTGTTTTTAACTCTGATTACTACATCCATAGAATCTACACCTAAACAATCTTTTAAATTACCACTTGCGGGTGAGATGATTTGCACCATTTCTAAATCATTTGGTAAAACGCAATTCAATGTTCCCGCATTTCTTCTAATGGCTATAGCACGTTCACTTTTGCGGCCAGCAGAATCTAAAGCTGATACACTGTACCAGTTTCCTGCACTCAAATTAGCCGTTGCAAAACGTATTGTTGTAGTTGTGCTTGTTCCAACAGAATCCATGTATTTTGTGCCTAATCTGTGAGCTACATAGCCAATAGCACCCGGAACAGAATTGAATGAGATTTGGGTAGAATCTGGACAGATCCAATCTACTGTCAATCCAGTTGGAGTTCTTAAGATTCCAAAGGATTTTGAAGTAGCAGTGTCGTTTCCACGAATGACTCTCACTTTCACTCTAGAAGAAGCGATGCTGTTTGGAATATTCCAGTTGTAATTTTTTAAAGAAGCAGGAAGACCATTTACAATGTTGGTCCAGGTTGCACCATTATCTAAAGAATATTGTAAAGTAGAGTTTCCACCAAGTTGATCGGTTGTTTGCCATCTAATGTTATAGTTCTTCGTTGGGTTCCATACCTCTCCACCAAAAGGAGCTCTTAACTCCAAGTCTTCTGTAACGAAAGAATAAACTACATAATATCTCTGAGGTCCGTTGGGTACCGCATTACCAGATATTTGAATGGTGTAATCTCCTGTTGCTGGAGACTCTAATGTAAATTGTTCGGTGTTATTTAATGAATCAACTGCTCTAACGGCTACGCTGTTTAATGCACCCGCATTTGGCGTAGGGTCTAATACCCAAGGAAGATAAGATGTATTAGTGTTTGAATGTGTAACTACCATATCAAGGTCATTCACTAATGCTCTTCCAGCAAATGGGAATGCTTCTTTGTCTGTCCAATGTAACATTACACGTACCGCTTTTGTGCCAGCTGGAACATTAATAGTGTGGGTGTTGCTTCCTGTAGTCGAAACAGAATCGATAATGATGTTACCTGCTTCAATACATTCCATGGCGCGGTATGCGTTAACACGACCGTAACCATAGATGTAATCAACATGTTTGTTACCAACATCATCAGCCGTGTTCATCAACAAAGCTTTTGCTAATCCACCATCAGGATCTGTACCGTTGTTGTGTTGTTTATACCCTTGGTAAATCAATGAAAGTGTACCTGCTATTCCAGGGCAAGACATTGAAGTTCCTGATTTACTACCGTAAGTGTTGTTATTCAAAGTAGAGTAAACAGAAGTTCCAACGCCACCAATATCTGGTTTTACACGTCCGTCATGTGCAGGTCCACGGCTTGAAGATCCACTGATGCCATCTCCACTTGTCATGTTTGCCACGGCAATAACATTTTTACCTTGTTTATGACCTCCTGTGATGTTTCCCCATTGGCTACCTGCACCATAACCACAGTTGTTATTGTTATTGTTTCCTGCTGAGAAAACATGAACTAAGCTGCGGTTATCATACATGTCTTTGTCTACCTGAGCAGAAAAACTTGTGTAGGTATTACAGCCGTTACTAAATGAAGACGAGGTGATTCTCACCGCATGATTCACATAATCAGCATCCGCATTATTCAAATTTGACGGATAAGTATAATACCTTAGATCAGCTCCTGGTGCCATTCCTGCGCCATCTGGATCAAGGTTACCTGCACCAAATGCAGTTCCTGTGGTGTGGTTACCGTGATCTGAGTTGTTGTTTCCGGTACCTAAATCTGTTAAACGGCCTTCAAAGTCAATATGAGAATCTAGCATTGGGCCGCTGTTCACGTCACCTAAACTGATCATTACTCCCGAACCATCTAGTTTGTAGGTATTATCCGTTGTTAAGCCAATGGCGTCCACTCGGTGAGAAGATCTTGCCTTGTAGTTTTCAATTTCACCAGGATCTTCGCCTTCTTGCACATAAGCTAGAAATGGAAGTTCGGCAAGCGCCTGCCATTTATTGGGTTCAATAATGATCTCTAATTGATGAGAGCCCTTTAAGGTATACTGACCAGGCGCAATTTTCATCATTTCATTTGCATAACCTTTTATGCTATGATTATTTAGATGTGTATAAAATTGAACTAATATTCTTTCTTTATCTCCTATGATGGCGTATTCGGGAATAGTACCCATTGCTAATTTTCTAGAGAGTTTCATAGGACCAGTAAATGGCGCCACAGCACGAACGTTATTGTCATTTAAAATGTAACCTTCTGGAAAAGCAATTAAAAATGTGTTCTTAGGAAGATACCCTAACAGCTTCGCTCCAGAGTTTGTAAGCAAATCTTGTTCTTTTTGCGTAGGGACTTGATAGAATTGCACCAATCGGATGAAATGATCATCCACAATTTCAGATGATTTGTATTTGAGTTTTTGGTCAAATTTTTTCTCATCCAATTCGTAATTCCCTGATTGAAGGATTACTGAATATTGGGATTGACCAAAGATTGTGGCACAGAAAAGCACCATACTTACAAGTAACAGTTTTCTCATTTCGACAGTTTTTAATTTCCCTTCGGTGAAGGAGGACGAATATAGTGCTCAAAGTTTACAATCTGTAAGAAATGATTCTCATCACAATTATCAGATAATGATAATATGTTATTCCTATTTTTCGAACCCGTAAAAAATAGGTATGAAAAAGACGTTTGTGTTCTCAATTCTTATGGCTTGGGCTGTTTCTATTCAGGCTCAAAGCTCTTCCGAGATCTTTCACCAAATCAAAAAGTTCAACAGTTTTAAATCAGCCCTATATATGGCTGCGCATCCTGATGACGAAAATACTCGGGTAATAGCATGGCTAGAAAATGGGGAGAAAGCCAGAACGGCTTACCTGTCATTAACAAGAGGTGATGGGGGACAGAATCTTATCGGAAAAGAATTAGGTCCAGAATTAGGAGTTTTAAGAACGCAAGAATTATTGGCGGCTAGAAGTATCGATGGCGGAGAGCAGTTTTTTACACGAGCGGTAGACTTTGGATATTCAAAATCTGCGGATGAAAGTTTCGAAAAATGGAATAGAGAAGATATCCTTCATGATGCCATTTGGGTAATACGCAAGTTTCAACCTGATGTGATTATCACTCGTTTTCCTCCAGATAAAAGAGGAGGACACGGGCATCACACGGCATCGGCTATGTTAGCCATAGAGGCCTATGAAAAAGCGGGAGACCCAAATGTGTTTCCAGAGCAATTGAAACATGTAGAAGTATGGCAACCTAAAGCTGTGTATTGGAATGCGTCTACGTGGTGGAACAGAAAGTTAGATAGTATAGCCGCTAACAACGAAGATTATTTGGTTGCAGATATTGGTGGTTATGATGAACTTTTAGGGGTTTCTTATAATGAATTGGGAACAATGGCTAGAAGCCAACATAAATGCCAAGGATTTGGAGTAAGAATTGAAAGAGGACAACGCAAAGAATATTTTCAGTGGTTGGCTGGCGAAAAACTGAGCGGGTCATTTTTTGAAGAAACTCAACGTGGTTGGGATGTTATAGGAGACGAAAGTTTAGCCGCTTTGGGCGAGCAACTTGAGCGAGATTACGATTTCAATAACCCTGCAGCAAGTGTTGAAGTATTGATGAAAATGTACCCCAAAATAATGGGGGTTAAGAAATCGGCCTGGGTAGAAGCCAAGCAGAAGGAATTGCATGATTTGCTCATCTCTTTATTGGGAATTCATGTAGAAGCTTTAGCTAAAAACTATGCTTATGAAAAAGGTGAAGAAGTAGAAATTTCTGTAGAAATATTAAATAGAGGAGATGTTGTTATTGAGCCAACTGGCATAAGTGTTCTAGGCGGCATAAGTGTAGAAGGAGGCTTGGTGTCCGAACAGATTGAAAAGAATGTTTTTTTTAAGAAAATTTATAAAATGCCCGCTCCAGATAGAATTTGGAATGCCTATTGGTTAAATAGTCCATTCGTCCAAGTGGATGGTTATCTAGATTATAAAGAATATGGAATGCCTGAAAATTACCCCTTGTTTTTGGCATTGGTAAGTGTGAAAATATATGATCAGCAAGCAACACTTTTTGTGCCTGTAGAATACAAATGGTCTGACCGGGTGAAAGGAGAAATGAAACGTCCGGTGGTCACAACTCCTTCAGTAAGTGCATCTTTTTTAGAACAATCGTTTGTGTTTAATAGCGAAGAACAAAAAGAGATTGCAGTTGTTGTAAAGAATTATGGAAATGCGGGCACCCATGAAATACAATTGAATTTTCCGAAAGGATGGAGTGCTGAAAGTGAGAAGCAATCCATAACTTTTGAAAAAAAGTACGAAGAACACGTGCTAATGTTCAAGGTTACCTCACCTAAAAAGGAAAGCAAAGGAGAATTTACAGTTTCAATAGATAATAAATCCGCTAATAGCGTGAGTGAAATTATGTACGATCACATACCTGCTCAGCTAGTTTACCTTCCAACGAAAGCGACTTTACTCAACTTGGCGATTGATATAGAGCCTGGTAAAGTGGCCTATATTGAAGGAGCTGGAGATCAAGTTGACTTGGCTATAGAGCAGATGGGTTATGAAGTTGTTCATTTAAGCAAGGAGGATTTATCTACGCAAGATTTAAGTCAGTTTCAGGCGATCGTAACTGGTATTCGCGCATATAACGTTCATCCTTGGCTTACAGATTTTCATAGCGTGTTTATGAATTATGTAAAAGAAGGAGGGAACTTCATCATTCAATACAATACCAGAAGTTCTGCATATGGAACGGATAAAATGGGACCCTACCCATTTAAGATTTCTAGAGATCGCGTAAGCGAAGAAGATGCAAAGGTGAAGTTTGTTGATCCAAAGCATCCTTTGATCAATGAGCCCAATAAAATGACTAAGAATGATTTTGACGGCTGGGTACAGGAGCGTGGTTTGTATTTTGCCAACGAGTGGGATAATCAATATCAGACATTGTTTAGTTGGAATGACAAAGGTGAGGCACCTAAATTGGGTGGATTACTTTACACTCCGTTTGGAGAAGGAGCATTTATGTATACAGGGATTTCTTTTTTTAGAGAGTTGCCAGCAGGAGTTCCTGGAGCATTCAAGCTTTTGGCTAACATGATCAGTCACGAGGCAAAATGAAAAGCTGGAATAAGATATATGCAATAGTAATAGGGGCTTTAGTTGCAGAGATCATTTTCTTCTATTGGTTAACTCAACATTTCAGTTAATATGCATTGGATAGATTGGATTGTCTTGTTGAGTACGGTCTTGTTAATTGTCGGCTATGGCAGTTGGAAGACAAGAAAAAATCAAAGCATAGATAGTTTCTTAAAAGGAAACAATGAATTAAAATGGCATACCATTGGGTTGTCTATCATGGCTACTCAAGCAAGTGCAATCACCTTTTTGAGTACACCTGGGCAAGCCTATGAAAGCGGGATGGGTTTCGTTCAATTCTATTTTGGCGTTCCATTGGCAATGATTATTGTAAGTGCCGTCTTTTTACCTATATACTACAAACTCAATGTATTTACGGCATACGAATATTTAGAGCAGCGTTTTGATGTTAGAATAAGATTGTTCACGGCATTTCTGTTTTTAATATCTAGAGGATTAGCGGCTGGAATTACCATTTACGCACCTGCTATTATTTTATCTACTGTATTAGGGTGGGACCTTACAATAACCAATATCGCTGTTGGTGTATTGGTTATTATTTATACCGTTTCTGGTGGTACAAAAGCTGTGAGCCTTACACAGACATGGCAAATGGCTATTATCCTTATCGGGATGGGTGTTGCCTTTGGTGTTATTGTTTCTCTGTTGCCAGAAGAGATTTCATTTCTAGAAAGTGTAGAGGTTGCGGGTATCTTAAACCGGATGGAAGTGATTGATACTTCTGTTGATTTAGAGAACCGTTACACATTGCTTTCCGGTTTAACAGGAGGGCTGTTTTTAGCGTTGAGCTATTTCGGTACTGATCAAAGTCAGGTGCAACGTTACCTTGGCGGGAAGAGCTTAAAAGAAAGCCGCGTGGGATTAATGTTCAATGGCTTGCTTAAAGTACCCATGCAGTTTTTTATCCTGTTTACAGGTATTATGGTCTTTGTATTTTATCAATTCAATGCACCTTCTGTATTCTTTAATTCTTCTGGGTACGACAAAGTAATACACACTGAAAAGAGCAATGGATTGACTCCAATCAATGAAGCATTTCAAGAGACCCATTCAGAAAAGAAAGAAAAGCTTATCGAGTATTTTGAAACCGATGATGTTTCTACGAAAGCGCATTTAAAAAGCGATATCCAAAAATTGCAAAAGGCAAATGAAGATCAGCGAGAAGAAGCGAAAGCTTATATTCAGTCTGTAGATTCAGAAGTGGCCACCAAAGATTCTGATTACATCTTTTTAAGTTTCATTTTAAAATACATGCCTGTAGGGGTGATTGGACTATTGCTGGCAGTTATTCTTTCTGCTGCTATGAGCAGTACCGCTGGAGAACTGAATGCGCTGGCCTCTACTACAGTGGTGGATTACTACAAGCGTCTAGGTTGGGGTACTAAGAATGAAGATATTGATGATGAAAACAAGTCAAAAGCTGATCTAAAAGCATCTAAAATAATTACGGTTGTATGGGGAGTGTTAGCCATTGGTGTTGCACTTGTAGCTGATTTATTCGATAATCTAATTCAGCTTGTAAACATTCTGGGCTCTCTCTTTTATGGTACCATTTTAGGAGTATTTCTAGTCGCCTTCTTCTTTAAGAAGGTGAAAGGAAAAGCCATTCTTTGGGCCGCAGTAATTGCAGAACTCTTAGTGATAACTATCCATGTTTTGGTGGTGCAAGATGTGATTGATCTAGGTTACCTTATGTACAACTTGATAGGATGCTTGGCTGTAATTGTCTTGGCGTTAATCTTCTCAGAAACGTTTAAAGAAAATCGCGAGGAGATACTAGATTATGAGGACCAAGGCTAATCGCAGCTGCCACAAATTCGGTAGAACATCATTCCTTTTTTAGACTGAATGCAGCCTTTATCGTCAATGGTCCATTTATCAAAAAATTTTGTTTTAGGTCCATCGTTATTCAAGTGTAATTT
>JAOARK010000467.1 GCA_025210575.1 Schleiferiaceae bacterium | reverse complement strand
GTATACGCAAGAGAACAGATCAACTTTGATATTACTTCTTTTGATTTAGATTTTAAACCTAACTGTACACCAGATAATATTGAATTTGTTGCTGCAGGGGGTAACTTGAGTGATGCTGCTAACTGGGGTAATCCTAACTCATGTAAGTTTAACGCACCTTGTGCAACCATAACATCATTGAATGGTAACCCACCAGGTTCGGGAGGTTTCATTAGCCCATCTTCAAATAATGTGGCTTTCCAATGGCAAACTGATTGTCCTCACCTTACTTATCAACAGTATCAGTGTGGTACATTCAAGTCGGTATATGAGTTCTACTTTAGAATGCAGGATGATGCATGTCCTACACCAGGATTTAGCTATGGTACTTATAAAGTGAACGTATTGAACTATCCTCCAATTCCACCAGACATGCAGAATTCATGTGTTGGTTTGGATCAAGCAACAGGTGATTTAACATTTGATTGGGTTGCTCCTGTGGATACAGGTATCAATTTCGATTATTACGTTATCTATCACTCAACTAACCCTAACGGACCATTTATTGCGATAGATACAATTTATGATTACAACATAACTACCTATGTGCACGCAGCTCAGGGTGGTGCTAACAGTAACTTTTACTTTATGAGAACTGCTGGTGGATGTAGCTTAATTTCTGATCCATCTGATACTACAGCTCTAGTAGAAATGACGTTGACTCCAGTTCCTCCAGTGAATTCTTCATCAGCTGTATTGAACTGGACTCCGCATAACTCTAAGCCTAGTTCAACGATCTATTATCAGATTTGGAGAAGAGTTTGGCCTAATGGAACCTGGGCAATGATTGATTCTACTACCAATCTTACTTATACGGATTTAGTAGATATCTGTAGTGCAGACTTGGAGTATGAAATTAGAATAAAAGGGAAGTGCTTCTCCACCTCCGATCATGCCATATTCTCGGATCAATCCAATAGTGACACAATAGTTGTTGACTCGGTTACAGTAATGGGTAATCAGGCGGTAATGCACTGGCAGCCAACTACTATGGGTGATGCAACAGATTACTTAGTAATGTGGTTTGATCCAGCGTTGAACGCTTATGTTGCAGTAGATACGGTTCCTGTGGGTACACCAATGCCATACACTTGGAATGCTTCTACAGCGGGGTCAAGAGCTGAAGAGTTCGTGATCGTAAGTATTGACAGTTGTGGAAATCAGAGTAGCGAGCTGAATGCTGAACCAATGAAAACGATGTATTTGGATGTTACAACAAATGCTTGTGAAGGTTTCACTCGACTACGTTGGAACGATTATAAGACCTTTGGTGGCGTTCAATATGATGTTCTAGTTGACATTAAAGACGATCAAGGAAACCAAATAGCGACTGGTGCATTGTTAAGTGCCAATGGTTCTAATTTAACATACAAGCATACAACTTTGATTAGTGGATATGAGTATTGCTATTACATACGGGCAACTGATTCCACAGGATTGAGAACATCTACATCAAATGTGGTTTGTATTAGTTCGCTTGTTGTTAAGAAATCCAGATTACTGTACTTAGCGAGTACAAATGTTAGAAATAACGGTAGTATAGAGGTATATAGCTTTATTGATCCTGATGCGGATGTGATTAGTTATTCAATTGAGAGATCTGTGAGCAAATTAGGTCCTTACTTAACTGTAGGTACAGTGCCTAAACCAAGTACAGGTCCAGCAGTTGTTGAGTTTAGTGATTATTCAGCACTAGCAAGTGAAAACAGATATTACTACAGAATTTCTGCTACAGACAGTTGTGGTGCGCAAGACACCGTTTCTAACATCGGTACGAACGTATTACTTGAAGTAACCAGAAATGGTAACTTGACAAACACGCTTGTTTGGAATAAATATGAAGAGTACGGTGGAATTGTAGGCAGATATGAAGTGTACAGAATGGTTGACGATAATGGTGCCTGGGAATTGGTTACTGATCAGTTGACTGAGAATGATACAGTTTACGAAGACAACATTCGCGATTATGCAGAAGGCCAAGGCAAATTCTGCTACTTCGTAGTTGCTGTTGAGGCGAATAACCCATTGAACTTTGTTGATGAAAATGGAAATGCGTTCTCAAGTAGATCGAACACTGCATGTGTAGTACACGAAGCAAGAATGTTTATTCCTTCAGCGTTTAATCCAGATAGCGATATTGAGGAGAACAGAGTTTGGATGCCTCAAAACATATTTGCACAAGAAGGTAGTTACCAACTTGAAGTTTACAACCGTTGGGGTGCAAGAGTATTCTCAACAGCAAATATGAATGAAGGATGGGATGGAATGTTAAACGGTGGCCAAGCTCCAATGGGTGTTTATAGCTACGTGTTAAAGTATAAGTCCTTGAACGGTATTCCGAAAGAAGAACGAGGAACTTTTACCTTGTACAGAAATAAAGCAAACTAGCTTAACCGCTAAGCTGAGAAGCCGCTTCAATTATGAAGCGGCTTTTTTGTTTCAATGATTTAACGAAGGGCTCACAGACGATAACTGCTTTTGAGCGCTTAGGCAATCAGCCTTTTTAAGGCCTGGAGGATTCTCTAATTTTCAGTTAAAATCATAGAAATGAAAAGACTTCTCCTCACCTTTGCAACATGCTGCTTTCTATTCGTTCCAGAAATGAAAGCAACCCACCTTTTAGGTGGTGAAATTATTTGGGAATGTCATCCCACTAACGGAAAATATAGATTCACAGTTAGATTGTATAGGGAGTGTGGGTTAAGGCCTAATGGCCTTCCAACGGCACCATTACCTAACTCTGTTCCATTATCTGGAGGACCTTCAGGATTGATCAATTGTCCTTTGGTTACCGCAGAAGATGTGTCTCCCGTTTGTTACGATCCAACTTTAGCCATTTCTTGTAATTCCTCTCCTGAAGGGCAAGGAGCAATTCAGATGGGAATCTATAAAAGTATTTGGACAACTCTATCGGGTGTTCCACCTGCAGGAGGATGGACCTTTTCTTACGGGGATTGTTGCAGACCGGGCTCACTTCTAAATGTTACCACGCCTAGTTTTTTATTGAGGGCAACGATGTACTCATATAACAATATAAATGCTACATCATGTTATGATAATTCTCCAGATTTCTTGGAAGCACCGAAAGTTGCGGCATGTTCAGGATCATCTATTGTTTATAATAATCTTGGATTTGACAACGATCTGGACTCTCTTTATTATACATGGGCAACCGCCAAAGATCAGTGGGGCGCAAATGCAAATTACGCGGGTGGTTATTCGTTCAATAATCCTATACCTGATAATAACCCTCCATTTAATCCATTAAATACTGGAGCAATGCTGGATGGTAGTACCGGACAAATAAACTTTACATGCTACGATGCAGGTTCGTATGTAACCGTCTTGAAAGTAGAAGAGTGGCGCTGTGGTCAGCTTATAGGTGAAATCTACAGAGATATTCCTTTGGCGGTAAATCATTGTAACTTGAACATTACACCTCCGCCACCATGTCCGCAAACCACTAACATTCCTCCTTCTTTAAAAATTGAGGTAGATTCAATTACCTATCCTAACGGACCGTGGGTCTATCCGGTCTATAATTCTAATAATACATTGATTTATCATGAGACTACGGTTTACGCCAAGGAACAAATTAATTTAAAGATCACTTCATTTGATTTGGGTCTAAAACCAAACTGTTTTCCTCAGAATATAGACTTTAAAGCTTCAGGAGGAAACTTAAGTAATGCCACGGATTATTCTGATCCGAATACATGTAAATACAATGCACCTTGTGCAACCATATCATCATTAAATGGAAATCCTGTTGGTTCAGGAGGCTTTAACAATGCCTCGTCAAATCTTGTAGCATTTCAGTGGCAAACAGATTGTCCTCATTTAAGCTATCAGCAATATGCCTGCGGAAGCACAAAATCTGTTTATGAATTCTACTTTAGAATGGAAGATGATGCATGTCCAGCTCCAGGGTTTAGCTACGGAACCTACAAAGTAAATGTGTTAAATTATCCACCAGAACCACCATTAATGGCAAATAGTTGTGTGGCATTAGATCAACCTAGTGGTGATTTATCTTTTGATTGGACAAGTCCGGTAGATACAGGTTTCAATTTTGATTATTTCGTGATTTACCATGCTACAAGTCAGAATGGGCCTTATGTGGCTATTGATACAGTTAACGATTTTAATATCACTGGATATACGCATAGCGGTCAAGGTCCAGGAAGTAATTTTTACTATATGCGTACCGCTGGTGGTTGCAACCTTTTATCTGAAGCTTCAGATACTTTAAGTCTCATTAATTTAAATATGACAGCAATTCCTCCAGTGAATTCTTCAGTTGCCTTGCTAGATTGGAATGCTCATCATTTATCGAACCCTACAAACGCTTATTATCAAGTATGGAGAAGGATTTATCCAAGCGGTGCTTGGACACTAATCGATTCAACACAGAACCTTAGCTATAATGATACTGTGAATATTTGTTCGAATGATTTGGAATACCAGATTAGAATAAACGGGGCATGTTATTCCACAACACAGCATGCAATATTCTCAGACCAAACGAATAACGACATAATTCAAATTGATTCTATTACAGTTTCGGGATCTACTGCTTTGATGCATTGGCAACCTACAACAGAAACCGATGCTGTGGCATACATAGTCCTTTGGTTTGATCCTGCATTAAACGCTTATGTAGCGGTAGATACTTTGAGTTTAGCTACAGGTCTACCATATGCATGGAGTGGATCAACGGCTGACACAAGAGCGGAGCAATACGTAATTGTTAGTCTTGACAGTTGTGGGAATCAAAGTAGCGAGCTGAGTGGTGTAACCATGAAGTCTCTTTATCTAAACGTGAACATAGATGCCTGTGATGGTAAAACAAATTTGAGATGGAATGAGTATCTCACTTTTATGGGAACTACCTATGATGTAATGGTGGATGTTAAAGACGATCAGAATAACACGATAAGCACAGGAACAATTTTAGCGTCTAATACTCAAGATCATGAATTTGTACATGAGGATCTAATAAATGGCTATGAGTATTGCTATTATATACGTGCGAAAAGTCTATCTGGTCAAACTTCCACATCCAATAGAGTATGCGTTAATTCATTGGTGGTCAAAAAATCGAGACTACTTTATACGGCAAGTGTTAATGTAAGACCGAATGGAAGTATTGAAACCTACTCATTTGTAGACTTAGAGGCAGATGTTTTGAGTTATTCTGTTGAACGTGCTACCGATCCATTAGGACCCTACTTAACCATTGGTACAATACCGCAGCCGAACATAAATGGTTCTAACGTTGTAAAGTTTAGTGATTATAGTGCTGTGGCTTCAGAAAACAGGTATTACTACAGATTGTCGGCCACAGATGACTGCGGCTTTCAGGATACCGTTTCAAACATTGGTACATCAATATTGTTAGAAGTGGTTGACAAAGGAAACCTTAAGAATACCTTGATTTGGAATAAATATGAAAAATATGGCGGTTTTGTTGAGAAATACGAATTGTACAGAGAAGTAGATAATTCAGGCAACTGGACTTTAGTTACAGACCAATTAACTGAGCATGATACTATTTTTGAAGATGATGTGCGAGATGTGTCACATGGCAAGGGTGTATTCTGCTATTACATTGTTGCCATTGAAGGAGATAATCCATTGTTCTTTGTGAATGATAATGGAAACCCATTCTCAAGCCGTTCTAATGTCGCATGCGTTTCGCATGAAGTAAGAATGTTTATTCCTACTGCATTCAACCCTATGAGTAATATAGGAGAGAATACCACATGGAAACCCATTAATGTCTTTGCTTTAGAGAATTCATATCAACTTGAAGTGTATAATAGGTGGGGTAATCAGGTTTTCTTTACCACTAGCACTGAAGAAGGTTGGGATGGAAAAGAAGGAAGTAAAGAAGCGCCTTATGGAGTTTATAATTATTCACTTAAGTATAAGTCTTTAGAAGGTGTTCCTCAAGAAAGAAGAGGTAGCTTCACCTTGTATAGGAATAATCCGCAATAAGCTTTAAAAACTCCCACTTTTCGTGGGAGTTTTTCTTTTGACTTTCAAAAGATTTATTTAGTAAATTTGCGCGCAATTTAATCTAAAAATTAGGTTGCACATGTCTTTCAATTCTTCCAAAATTTTATTCGAGGGTTTAACGTACGATGACGTTCTTTTGGCGCCAGGATACTCAGAAGTTTTACCTCGTGATGTGGACACAAGTTCAAGATTCACAAAAAACATAAAGCTTAATACACCTGTTATTTCTGCGGCCATGGACACGGTTACAGAATCGAATATGGCTATCGCTATCGCTCAAGATGGTGGAATTGGTGTTTTGCATAAAAACATGACCATAGAGCAACAGGCCATCGAAGTTCGTAAGGTAAAACGTGCAGAGAGTGGAATGATCTTAGATCCTGTAACACTTTCAGAATCTGCTTTAGTAGCTGATGCGAAGAACATGATGGCTGAGTATAAGATTGGAGGAATTCCTATTGTAGATGATAATAACAAGTTGCAAGGGATTATCACCAATAGAGATTTAAGATTTGAGCACAATGATCAACGTCCAGTTCGTGAAATTATGACGAAAGAGAAGTTGGTTACAACTCATCCAAATACCACTTTAGAGGAAGCTGAAGTAATTCTTCAAAATCACAAGATTGAAAAACTTCCTGTGGTTGATGGTGATTACAAACTCATTGGTTTGATCACGTACAGAGATATCACAAAGATGCGAGTTAAGCCTAATGCTTGTAAAGATCAATTTGGAAGATTAAGGGTTGCGGCTGCCGTTGGAGTTACAGGAGACGTTCTTGAGCGTGTTGGAGCATTGGTAGATTCTAATGTTGACGCGGTTATTATAGATACTGCCCATGGTCATACTCAAGGGGTTGTAAAGGCATTAGAAGCGGTTAAACAAGAATACAGTGCACTTGATATTGTTGTAGGAAATATTGCAACTGCAGAAGCAGGTAAATATCTTGTTGATGCGGGTGCTGATGCCGTGAAAGTTGGAATTGGACCTGGTTCTATTTGTACAACGCGTGTAGTTGCTGGTGTGGGTGTGCCTCAATTGTCTGCAGTGTTGAATGTGTATGACGCAATTAGGGACACTGGAGTTCCAATAATCGCTGATGGTGGAATTCGATTTACAGGTGACATTGTTAAGGCTTTGGCTGCAGGTGCTGATTCTGTAATGTTAGGATCGATGTTCGCTGGAACGAAAGAATCTCCAGGGGAAACAATTATCTACGAAGGAAGAAAATACAAGACTTATCGCGGAATGGGATCTATTGAAGCAATGCAAAAAGGCTCAAGCGATCGTTATTTCCAGGATGTAGAAGATGATATTAAAAAGCTAGTACCAGAAGGAATTGTGGGAAGAGTTCCTTATAAAGGTGAAGTAGGAGAGGTAATGTACCAGTTTATTGGTGGATTGAGAGCAGGTATGGGATACTGTGGTTCTAAAGATTTGGCAACGTTGAAAGAAAGAGCCAAGTTTGTAAGAATTACGGCCGCTGGATTTGCAGAGTCTCATCCTCATAATGTGACCATTACTAGGGAAGCTCCAAACTATAGCAGATAAAGAATAAAGTATAGAATTCAAGGCCGGTTTTTCCGGCCTTTTTTTATGCTCAAAGTGTCGATGGATAGTTCACAATTCTACGTTAAAAACCTTAACAAATCATTTTAAAATCACGCCTTTGAGAATTCGCCTCAATCGTTACATTTGCTAGCCTTAAAATAGATAGAATACGTATGAGAAAAGGACTTTTATTGTTATTGTTATTACAGTTTTCAGTTGCGCTTTTCGCTCAAAAAGATACCCTAATTACATTGGGTGATGATGTGATTTCATCTGAAGAGTTTTTAGCTGTTTACAACAAGAATAAAAATGTAGGAAAGGATATTGACCCCAAAACTCCTGAGGAGTATTTAGAGCTATATATCAACTTTAAGTTAAAAGTAAAAGAAGCAACTACATTAGGAAAAGACACTTTACCTGGTTTCATTAGGGAGTTTGGTGGATACAGAGCACAGTTGGCCAAACCATATTTGGTAGACAAAAAGACCGAAGAAAAGGTAGTTGCTGAAGCTTATGAAAGAATGCAATATGAAGTTCGTGCTAGCCATATAATGTTAGACCTTCCTGCAGATGCATTGCCAGCGGATACACTTCGTGTGTATAATGAGTTAATGAAAGTGAGAAAGGAAATTATTGCAGGTGCTTCTTTTGAGGATAAAGCAAAAGAAATTTCTACTGATACATATTCAGCAGTAAATGGAGGAGACTTAGGTTATTTTACAGTATTCAACATGGTTTACCCATTTGAATCTGCTGCATACAACACTCCGCAAGGTGAAATTTCAATGCCTGTTCGTTCACCTTACGGCTATCACTTGGTTAAGACGGTAGATTAGCGACCAAATAGAGGTAAGGTTAAAGTAGCGCAGATCTTTGTAATTTCTGACAACAAGACCTCAAAAGAAAAACAAGCTGATGCGGAAAGAAAAGTTCAAGAGATCTATAAGCAATTACAAGAGGGTGCCGAATTCGAGTTGTTGTGTAAACAATATTCAGATGACAAGAGTACATCTTCT
>JAOARK010000466.1 GCA_025210575.1 Schleiferiaceae bacterium | reverse complement strand
TGGCAATGCATCTCTAAGCGATATTTGTCCAACGGTTTCACTTTGCATTTGCATTCTAAAACCGCCTATCCAAAAGGCCACATTTCTATCTGGCCTATTCTTAAAAGTAAAAGTATGCCCTAGGCGAATCCCTAAAATTCTAACCAAAACAGGCTTATCCAACAGTTCAGGTTTACTCCAGGTCCAGTTTGCATCAACACTTAACCATGCAGGGCCAATTCCAAAGGCACCCATTACTCCGAAACCTGCAGTTCTTATGCTTTGTGTTACCGAAGAAGTCAATGTTACAGGATATGTCAACTCAACATTAGTGGTGGACTGTCCCCCTCCAAAAATTCCATAAACATTTAAAAACGGAAATACCCATAGATCTGGGCGAACGTTAATACTGTAACTCTCATTAGTGTTATCTCCAAATTGTATGAAACTCACATCGGTTAATGGAATATCAACATTGTCTGTTTTCAGACCCAATTGCATATTCTCCAGTATAATATTCTGGCTTACCCATGCATAGTTGGCCATAATCCCTGCTGGGTAAGGAATATCGAAGCCTTTTCTATACACTTGTTGACCCCAGATAGGAAAAACATAGTTGTATTCATAGTTTTTCAAACTATCGGTGTATGCCTCGTGTACGCTACGTACTTTTTTGGTTGAATATTGAGCTGAAAGAGTCATCCCAACCCCTATAAAACTCAATAATAATAGTGCTTTTGTGTAGTTTTTCTTCATAGTTTATCCTTTGATTATGCTGCCCATTCCTTTTAGTTTACTTTCAATTCTATCGGGGTCGCCATAATGGCGAATGGTTCCCACACCAGTGAGTTTAGCTTCCAACTTCTTTGATGCATACACATCAATACGACCTATACCGTGGGCAACGGCCACTGCTTCTTCCACTTCAAAACCTTTGGCATCTATCTTCCCAGTGCCATTGAGTTTACATTCATGCCGTTCTCCATAACCAGTGATCTCAAGCGTACCAGCTCCTTCGAGTTTTGAGGTGAGCGACTTTACATCCAATTGTAATTGAACTTTGCCAACCCCCTTGTTTACCAACTTTAGATCATAGCATTCCAACACTCCCACATTCAACATATTACCCAAGCCATTAAAGACTATTTCTTCTAATTCTTTCACCACCAATTCAACCCTTAGGTCTGGAGCTTCAAATCGAGCAAATGACTTTAGACTTAACGTAAATGGGTCTTTTACTTTTAGTTTCAAAACTCCTTTGACCATTTTCGCTTCAATCGCATCCTCAGCTTCAATTTTGCTTGATACCTTTAATTTTGGCTGATTTCCTTGAGTCAAGGTGATGTTGCCTATTCCCTGATAATTTATTTTGGTAAAATCTTCGAGCTCTTGTTCAAAAGAGAATGACTCTATTTGCATTTTTGTGGTTTTGATTGAATAGCAAATTAATGTTTTTGAATTGAAAATAGCACTAGATATTCATAACAATTCGTTTTGGCTTATGGCCAATAAATGCCTGTATTGGAAAGAGCAATCCACACTTGTTGTTTCTGATGTACACCTTGGTAAAGCAAGTCATTTCCAAAAAGCGGGTTTACCCATTCCTTCATTAATTGGTCACGAAGATCTCAATGCCATTGCCAAGGTTATTTTTGATATTAGACCCAAAACCGTAATTTTCCTAGGAGACCTTTTTCATTCTAACTACAATGAAGAATGGAACTGGTTTAAAACCTGGATGGACCATTTCCCCGAAACACAATTTAAGCTTGTCATCGGAAACCATGACCAAGCTATTTTACCGATGCTTCCGGAAAATCTTGATGCAATAGAAGAATGGTTTGAGCCGCCATTTTTGTTTACTCATGAACCTGTGGAAGAAATGAAGAAGGATCTATTCTATGTTTCCGGGCATTTGCACCCTGGTGTGGTGATTAAAGGAAAAGGAAGACAGTACGCCAAACTCCCTTGTTTTTGGAAAAAAAAGAACCAGTTGATAATGCCAGCCTTTGGGAATTTAACCGGTGCCATGAAAATGCCAACCAAAGGAGCTGAGATCTATGCCATCTTTGAAAACGAAATCGTAAAGATTTAGTATTTGGCCAATATCGCCTTTACGCTTTGCGCATAAGACGAACCGAATAGAGAAGTGTGCACTAACAAAGGATACAGCTGATGGACTTCCAATCGGTCCTCCCAACCTTTTTCTAAGGGATAAAATTGATGATAAGCCTCAAACAACTCTGGATGAAAGCCACCAAACAAATGCATCATAGCGATATCCATTTCCCGATGACCATAATAAACAGAAGGATCTATAAGCACTGGACCTTCAGAACTTGACATATAGTTTCCATTCCAAAGATCGCCATGTAAAAGTGCGGGTGCTTCTGCAGGAACAATATCATACAGTTGGGTTGATAATCTCTCTAATTGATTTCTCTCCTTTCTGGTAAAAAGTCCAGCATCATAATTCTCTCGCATTAATGGCTCTAATCTATTTTCAAAATAGAACGTATCCCATGCATCTTTCTTTTCATTTTTCTGAGGTAGTGAACCGATGTAATTGTCATGATCAAGCCCGAAAAAATCGCTAGTAGTCAAGTGTAATTGTGCCAATTTCTTCCCGAAGATTGACCAAAACTTGTGATCTTTTTGAGTTTCCGGAATCCACTCAAGTACCAAATATTGCCAATCTCCAAAAGCACCTTGATTTATAACCTCAGGAAGCCCAATGCATTTACTCGAACTAAGAATTTCCAATCCTTTCGCCTCTGTTCTGAGCATATCAGGAAACTCGCTATTTGAGTTATACTTCATAAAAAGTTTCCCTTTGTTGGAAGGAATCTGAACAGCGAAATTTATATCGCCTCCGCTTACAGATTTCAACTCCTCTTCAACTACATCAATCCCTAATTGATCCAGTAAATTTCTAAGCTCAATTATTGTCATAACAGGTAGTTTTTAACAGGCCATTAACAACCCAAAAATAGGTGGATTTGTTATTTTACCGCCCCTTAAAAAATCCGGCTAAACCGGATATTAAAGAATTACAATTCTACATGGAAACGAATACAAATGCCGTAGATATCAAAGAGCTAAACGAAAGAATTGCAAAAGAAAGTGCTTTCATCGAGCTCTTGAACATGGAGGTTCAAAAGAAGATCATTGGGCAAAGCAAAATGATGAATAGCCTTTTGATCGGGTTACTTGGCAACGGGCACATTCTTTTAGAAGGTGTACCTGGACTTGCAAAAACTTTGGCCATTAAATCTTTATCCGAAGCTCTGGATGGTTCATTCTCAAGAATTCAATTTACTCCAGATCTATTACCGAGTGATGTTATTGGCACACAGGTATACAATATTAAAGAGCATGAATTCAGCATTAAAAAAGGACCTGTTTTTGCAAATTTCGTTCTCGCAGATGAGATTAACAGAGCCCCTGCCAAAGTACAAAGTGCTTTACTGGAGGCTATGCAAGAAAGACAGGTGACCATTGGTGATGAGACCATGCAACTACCTAAACCTTTTCTAGTGCTCGCCACACAGAACCCAGTAGAACAAGAAGGAACTTATCCTTTACCAGAAGCGCAGGTAGATCGTTTCATGTTGAAGACAGTGATCTCTTATCCAGAAATGGAAGAAGAGCAGATCATTATGCGTCAAAATTTAGCACTTCAGGCAGATGCTATTCAGTCGGTTGTAAGCATAGATCAGATCATGAAAGCGAGAGAACTGGTTCGCGAGGTATACATGGATGAGAAGATTGAAAAATATATTTTGGATATCGTGTTTGCCACACGATTCCCAGAAAAATACAATCTCGAAAAATTAAAAGCACTCATTGGTTTTGGTGCATCACCACGTGCTAGCATCAATCTAGCTTTAGCTGCAAAAGCACAAGCTTTCATCAACAGAAGAGGGTATGTAATTCCCGAAGATGTTAGAGCATTGGCTTATGAAGTTTTAAGACACAGAATTGGTGTAACCTATGAAGCTGAAGCTGAAAACATAAGCTCTGAAGATATTATAACCGATATTCTAAATACCGTTCAGGTACCTTAAGCAATCAACCACTTTTAAGGAATTAGCCCCCATTAAATTGGATACTAAAGAGTTACTTAAGCAAGTTCGTAAGATTGAGATCAAGACAAGACGCTTGTCTGATCATATTTTCTCTGGTGAATACCATAGCTCGTTTAAAGGAAGAGGGATGAGTTTTGCCGAGGTGAGAAAATATCAATATGGCGATGATGTAAGAGCCATAGATTGGATGGTGACTGCACGTTTGAACGAACCCTACATTAAGACTTTTGAGGAAGAACGCGAGCTTACCATGGTATTGATGGTTGACGTTTCGGGTTCTGAATTTTTCGGCTCAGAAAAAAGGAAGCGTGAAGTTATAACTGAAATATGTGCAACGCTGGCTTTTTCTGCAATTCAAAACAACGACAAGGTGGGCATTCTCTTTTTTAGTGATAAGATCGAGAAGTTTATTCCTCCTAAAAAAGGAAAACAGCACGCATTGCACATTATTCGAGATCTTATTGAACTTGAACCTGAAGGTAAAGGGACTGATATAGGATTAGCATTAGAATATCTAGCAGGAATCATGAAGAAAAAAGCAATTGTGTTTTTGCTTTCAGATTTTGTGAGTGCGCCTTATGAAAAACCTTTGCGTGTAGTAGCTAAAAAACATGACATAACCGGCATAAGGGTTTACGACAAACTTGAGGAAACACTTCCAAATCTAGGTTTAGTGCTATCGCATGACAAAGAAACAGGTAAGAGTTTTTGGCTGAACACAAGTAGCAAAAAAGTGCGTAGATCTTTTAACCAAATACAACATCAGGCTAAATCTGATTTTAAAAACCACTTCGCCAAAAGCGGTTCAGGAAACTTTTCTGTAAATACCGAAGAGTCTTACGTAAAACAGTTGTTAAACTACTTTAAGCAAAGGGCATGAAAAAGTGGTTACTCGCAATAATGTTCATTTTAAATGGAATCGCTTTAGTGGCGCAACCACTGTTTGAAGCA